>JASHSR010000065.1 GCA_030038645.1 Gammaproteobacteria bacterium | reverse complement strand
CTCGAGCGAGTGAGCCGCATTCCCGTGCTCACGCGCGAGGAGGAGCGCGAGCTCGCCATCCGCTTCCACCGCGACAACGACCTCGACGCCGCGCGCAAGCTCGTGCTCTCGCACCTGCGCTTCGTCGTGCACATTGCCCGCGGCTACGCCGGCTACGGGCTCGCCATCGGCGACCTCATCCAGGAAGGCAATGTCGGCCTGATGAAGGCGGTCAAGCGCTTCGACCCGAGCCTCAACGTGCGCCTGGTGTCGTTCGCGGTTCACTGGATCCGCGCGGAGATCCACGAGTACGTGCTGCGCAACTGGCGGCTCGTGAAAGTGGCGACGACCAAAGCCCAGAGGAAGCTGTTCTTCAATCTGCGCCGCTTCAAGAAGAACTTGGGCTGGCTTTCCGGTGAGGAGACTCGCGCCGTGGCGCGCGACCTCGGCGTCACCCCGGCGGAGGTCACCGAGATGGAGCAGCGCCTCGCCGCGCGCGATCTCGCGTTCGATCCCACTCCGGAGGACGACGAGGAGTCCACGTTCAGTCCCGCGGCCTTCCTGCCCGCGCCGGCTTCCGATCCGGCGGAGAGCGTCGAGGAGGCCGAGTGGGAGAGCGATTCGGCGGGCCGGCTCCATCAGGCGCTCGACCGCTTGGACGACCGCAGCCGCGACATTCTGCAACAGCGCTGGATCGGCGAGGAGAAGGCGACGCTGCACGAGCTCGCGGACAAGTACGGCGTGTCGGCCGAGCGCATCCGGCAGATCGAGTCGAACGCGCTCACCAAGCTCCGCACGTTCATGACGCCCGCCGCTGCCGGCTAGCCCCGGGCAGCGCGCCATCACCAGGCTCGCCCCGCGCGAGCCGCCCCGCGGCGTGCTGTGCTAGGCGGACCGCCGGCCCTCGCGAGGCTCGGCGCTGCGCGCGCTGACGGATGCGATCCTAGCCGAGGTCCTCCATGGATGGACGGATGCGCACATCGGCCGTGAGCTCGAGCAAGTCGATCTCCTCCTCGAGCGCGTGGAAGGCGTCGTCGCCGATGATGTTCCGGGCACGCAAGTCGCCCAGCGCCTGCCGCTGCGCGAAGACCGCGCGGCGCTGCAGCTCGACCAGCGCGCCGGCGCTCTCGCCCAGCGCCTCGATGGGCACGCCCCGCTCGCCCGAATGCAGTCGCGCCTCGTACTCCCGGCGCAGCACGCTCGCGAACGGCCGGCTCGCCTCGTCCGCCTCGTCCTGCAGCACGCGCAGCGCGGCGCGAGCCGTGGCCGCCCGCGCGAGCATCAGCTCGCGCTGCACCGCGCCGTCGTCCTTCAGACCGAGCCATTGGATCAGAGGGCGCAGCGTCGAGCCCTGGATCACGAGCGTGCAGAGGACCACGCTGAACGCGCAGAAGACGATGAGGTCGCGATCCGGGAATCCCCCGTCCGCGGACCCGCCGCCCGGCAACGCGAGGGCCGCGGCGAGCGTCACGATGCCGCGCATTCCGCACCACGCCACGACGATGCTGCCGCCGATGGGACGATGCGGCGAGGGGGCCGCCGTCGCTCTGTGCGACCACCAGCGCGCAACCGTCGTGTGCGACATCACCCACGCGACCCGCACGAGGATCACCGTGCCGCAGACGGCCGCGGCGCAGATCACGTCCCGGGTCCAACCGACGCTCGCCGCGCGCGTGAGGATTCCGC
The DNA here is from genome assembly GCA_030038645.1 of Gammaproteobacteria bacterium. Classification (GTDB taxonomy): domain Bacteria; phylum Pseudomonadota; class Gammaproteobacteria; order Steroidobacterales; family Steroidobacteraceae; genus JASHUC01. Next base: position 3,232 of record JASHSR010000065.1, on the reverse strand, counting down.
GCAGCTGCAAGCCGATGAGCACGAACGCCAATACGTTGAGCACGAAGACCACGACCTCCCAGACCGCGTACGAGGAGATCCGCCGCCGAGCGCCCATGCGGCCGGGAGCGAGCCGCGCCAGCGTCATCGCGTAGCTGACCATCGTGAGGATCGCGGAGAGCCCGACGCGGTCCGCGATCACCCACACGGCGAACGTTCCGATGAACTGCAGCAGGATCGAGATCGGGATGTCCCACACGCGCGCCGTGAGCAGCAGGTACGCCCGCGCGAGCACGATGCCCGCGAGCACGCTCCCCACCGAGGTCAGGGCGAGCATCGGTAAGACGTGCCAGCCGGAGAGGCTGCCGGTCAGGGCCGTTGCGACCGCGATCCGATAGATGAGAAGCGCCGTCGCGTCATTGAAGAGGCTCTCGCCCTCCAGCACGACGAGCAGGCGGTGAGGCGGCTGCAGCTTGCGCAGCACGGCGGTGGCCGCGGACGCGTCGGGGGGCGCCACGATCGCGCCGAGCGTCACCGCGGCGGTCCAGCCCATGCCGGGCACGAGCCGATGAGCGACGACGGCGACGGCCGCGACGGTCACGAGAACTGCGACCACGGCGAGGCTGCTCACCGGCAGCAGGTTCTCCCTCAGATCGCGGGGCGAGGCGTCGTAAGCGGCGTCGAGCAGCACCGGCGCGACGAACAGCGCGAGTGCGAGCTCCGGATCGAGCGCGACGCGGGGCGTTCCCGGGATGAGCGCCAGCGCGGCCCCCGCGAGCGCAAGCAAGGCCGGATACGGCACGCCGATGCGGTCCGCCCAGAGCGCGAGTACGGCTCCGATCAGCAGCAGGGCAATGACGAGCTCGAACAGGAGCATGCGCGCCGCTCGATGAAAGTGCATAGAATGGCAGCCCGCATGCGCCTCTACCACCATCCCTTCTCGCCGAACGCCCGCCGCGTCGTCATGACGGCGCTGCATCTCGGGCTCCCGATCGAGCTCGTGTCCGTGGACCTCGCCAAGGGCGAGCAACGCCGGCCGCATTTCCTGCGCATGAATCCGAGCGGCAAGGTGCCGGTGCTGCAGGACGGGGACTTCTATCTCTCCGAGTCGCACGCGATCATGCAATACCTCGCGGACAAGACGCCGGACCAGACGCTCTATCCGCCGGATCTGCGCGCGCGGGCGGACGTGAACCGCTGGATGTTCTGGTCCGCTCAGCACTTCCAGCCGGCGACGAGCGTCCTCGTCTGGGAGAGGCTCGTGAAGGGCCTGCTCGGCCTCGGCGCGCCGGACCCGCTCGAGGAGCAGCGCGGCGAGAAGCTGGTCGCCGAGCTCGCGGAGATGCTCGATGCGCATCTATCGGATCGCGCCTGGCTGTGCGGCGCAAGCCTCACGCTCGCGGACCTCGCGGTGGCCGCGCCGCTCGGCTACACCGAGGCCGCGAGACTGCCGGTGACGGGACTTGCGAGCCTCGAGGCCTGGCTCGCGCGCATCGAGCAGCTCGAGGCCTGGAAGAAGACGGCAATGTGAGCGCGCAAGAGGCGGCTCGCTCGGTGGCGCGTCACGCGGATGGGCGCTGGCGCTGTGGGTGGTGCGGGCTGGACCCGCTCTACGTTCGATACCACGACACCGAATGGGGCGTGCCGTCGCACGACGACCGTCACCTCTTCGAGATGCTCTGCCTCGAGGGCGCGCAGGCCGGCCTCAGCTGGATCACGATACTGCGCAAGCGCGAGAGCTATCGGCGGGCGTTCGACGGCTTCGATGCGCGCGCGATCGCGCGCTATACGCCCGCTCGGATCGAGAGGCTGCTCGAGGATCCGGGCATCGTCCGCAACCGGCTGAAGGTCCAGTCGGTCGTGCTGAACGCCCGGGCGTTTCTCGAGCTCTCGGGGGGCGGCGGCCTCGCCGAGCTCGTGTGGCGATTTGCGCCGCAGGGAAAGCGGCGGCGCCGCAGGTACCTCCGCGAGATTCCCGCATCGACTCCGCAGAGCGATGCCCTCGCCAAGGAGCTCGCGCGGCGTGGCTTCAAATTCGTCGGAACGACGATCGTCTATTCGTTCATGCAGGCCGTCGGCGTCGTGGACGACCACTTGCAACGCTGCTGGGTCGCGCGGGACCGCATCGAGTGACCGGCACAGCGTGGGGTCCTGCTCTGCGCTTGCGTGTCAACCGCGCCCGGAGGGCGCTCTTCAATCGCGCAAGCGCAGAGCAGGGCCCCGCACTGTGCCTGCTCACGCGTCGCCCCACACCTCGCGCGCCACCTCGACGACGAGCTGCAGCTTCGCGAACTGCTCGTCGGCCGTCATCGTGGCGCCCGCGATACCGCTCGCGAAGCCGCACTGTGGGCTCAAGCCGAGCTGATCGAGCGCGAGGAACCGGCTCGCCTCGCCGATGCGGCGCACGAGATCCTCCTTGCGCTCGAGCTGCCCGCGCTTGGTCGTCACCAGTCCCAACACGACGGTCTTTCCCTTCGGCACGAGGCGCAGCGGCTCGAAGCCCCCGGCCCTCGTGGTGTCGTACTCGAGGAAGTAGCCGTCCACGCCCACCTCGTTGAACAGCACGTCCGCGACCGGCTCGTACCCGCCGGAGGCCATCCAGTTGCCTGCGAAGTTGCCGCGACACAGGTGCATGCACACCGTCATGTCGGCCGGCCGGCCGGAGATGGCGTCGTTGATGAGCCTCGCGTAGGTCCTCGGCAGAGTCGCGGGATCCTCGCCGATGTTGCGCCGGACATCCTCGCGTAGCGTGGGGTCGCACAGGTAGGCGAAGTTCACCTCATCGAGCTGCAGGTAGCGGCAGCCCGCAGCGGCGAGATCCGCGATCTCCTCGCGGTAAACGCGCGCCAGGTCGCGATAGAACTCCGACATGTCAGGGTAGGCGGTGGCATCGATCGCCTGGCGGCCGCCCCGAAAGTGCATGAGGCTCGGGGACGGCAGGGTGATCTTCGGCACCGCCCGCTCCGCGGGCGGAGCGGACGACGGGGCGCCCGGGGACGGGCCGCCGGATGGGGCGGCCGGGAACGGAGCGGCTCCGGCGACGGACGCCAGAAATTTGAAATCGTCGACGAACACGCCTCGCGGCCGCGCGAGCTTGCCGACGACCTTCACGGTATGAGGCCGGCCGGCGGTGTCGCCCTTCTCGCTGTGAAAGTGAACGGTGAACTTCGACTCCGCGGGCTCGACGTTCTGGAATCTCAGGAGAAAATCGGTCTGCCAGCTCGCCCGATTGAACTCGCCGTCGGTGACGGCC
>JASHSR010000064.1 GCA_030038645.1 Gammaproteobacteria bacterium | reverse complement strand
TCATCCCCTCGCAATGATCGAGTCGGCGGAGATCTCTCGCACGGAGCGCGCGCCGCAGCCGACCATCGCGAGGCGAAACTCGAGGTTGAGGATCTCGAGCACGCGCTCGACGCCCGATTGGCCGAAGGCGGCGAGTCCCCAGGCATAGGGGCGGCCGATTCCGACGGCGCTCGCACCGAGAGCGAGCGCCTTGTACACGTCCGTGCCGCGGCGTACGCCGCCGTCCATGAGCACGGGGATGCGGCCGGCGGCGCCTCGGACGACCTCGGGGAGCGACTCGAGCGTGGCGCGCCCACTCTCGAGCGCGCGGCCGCCGTGGTTGGAGACGATGATGCCGTCGGCGCCGTGCTCCACGGCGAGCTCGGCGTCCGCGCCTGCCTCGATGCCCTTGATCACGACTTTCAACGTCGTCGCGTCCTTGAGGCGCTTGATGAAATCCCAGGTGAGCGAGGGCGAGGTGAGCGCGAGGCCGTGCGTGTCGATGCCCTGGAACATCGGCTCGGCCGCGAGATTCAGCCGCGGATTGCCGTGCGCGTCGACCGTGTGGCAGGCGCTGCAGTCGCGCGTGTCCTCGCGGCGCAGTCGCGCGGCCGTCTCGGTGTTTCGACCGGCCGGCAGGTCGACCGTCACCGCGACGACGGGACAGCCGGCCGACTCGGCTCGCTTCAAGAGCTTGCGCGTGACCTCGAACCGGTTCGTCGTGTAGAGCTGAAACCACACCGGCGCGCCGCGCGCGGCGGTGACCGCCTCGAGCGAATAGGAGCTCTGAGTGGAGAGGATCTGCAGCGCGCCGCGGGCCTTCGCCGCCGCGGCGACGGCCAGCTCGCCATCCGGATGAAATGCCCGAAGGCTCCCGATGGGGCAGTAGAACACGGGCGAGGCGACGTGCGTCCCGAGCACGGTCGTCGAGAGATCGACGTGGCTCACGTCGACGAAGCGCCGACCTCGGAGCTCGTAGCGCGAGAAGGCCGCCTCGTTCGCGCGAAGTGTCACGTCTCCATCGACACCGCTCTGCAGGTATCCCCAGTGCGCGGGCGGAACGAGTTGCTGCGCGAGATCTCTCAGCTCGAACACGTCGAGCGCCTCGGCGGCCGAGGTGAGTCGGGGCGCGGTGCCGGCCGCCTTCGCGAAGGGCCATGAGCCCGCGAGCAGCGGAGAGGCGGCGAGGAAGCGCAGCAGCGCGCGTCGATCATTCGAAGTCATGGCGAGCCCCCTTCGACGCCTCGATGCGACTTGCAGGCATCGCCGGCGCTCTTGTCGATTCGCCCCGGCGATGCGGCGCCGTGGCCGATTTGCTGGCCGATGTTACCGCGCCCGCCCGCGAAGCGGTCAACGAGGCAGGCGCACGGCGCGGCGTACGGGAAGCGAAGCGGGGCGCGCCGACGAGCGCGAAGTGGACTAATCTGTGAGCCGGGAGCAGCGGTCCTTGGCGGATCGGGCTCGAGTCGGAGGGCTGCTCATGATCGAGACAGTGATCCATCAGCGTCGCCGCAGTCTCGGCGGATTCGAGGTGGGGCGCGTCCTGCCGTTCGTGGCGCGGCGGAGGGTCGGTCCGTTCGTCTTCTTCGATCACATGGGGCCGCTCGAGATGGCGCCGGGCGTGCCGCGCTCGGTGGATGTGCGGCCGCACCCGCACATCGGGCTTTCGACCATCACGTATCTCTTCTCCGGTGAGATCATGCATCGCGACAGCGTCGGCTCCGAGCAGGCGATTCGCCCCGGGGAGGTCAACTGGATGGTGGCCGGGCGTGGAATCACTCACTCCGAGCGGTTCGAGAAGGCCCGCGCGCGAGGCGATCACGTGCACGGAATCCAGGCGTGGGTGGCGCTGCCGGAGGCCGACGAGGAGACCGACCCCGGCTTTGCGCATCATGCGGGAGAGGACCTACCCCTTTGGCAAGAGGGGGGAGTGCATGGGCGGATGATTGCCGGAAGCGCCTTTGGCATGAGCGCGAAGGTGCGGACGCATTCCCCGCTCTTCTATGCCCATCTCGACATGACGGACGGCGCGCGCGCAAGCTTGCCCGCCGACTACTCCGAGCGCGCCGCCTACGTCGCGGCGGGCGCCATCGAGTGCGGGAGCCGCCGCTTCGGGGCGGGCGACATGATCGTGCTCGCGCCCGGCGCGGCGAGCTTCACCGCGTCGGGCCCGGCGACCGTGATGCTGTTGGGCGGTGAGCCGCTCGGGGAGCGCTTCCTGTACTGGAACTTCGTCTCCTCCTCGAGGGAGCGGATCGAGCAGGCGAAGGCGGACTGGCAGGCGCGGCGCATGAAGCTGCCGGACCTCGATCACGATGAGCTCATCCCGCTGCCCGACGAGCCGGCACCCGCTCCGAATCCGATGTCATGAGGGAGGAGGGCACCGCCGCACCGGCCGGCCGCTTGAAAGCGGCTGAGCCTCGCCTGGCGAATAGCGTTCTGGAGACGCCTACCATGCCTATGCTGGGTCTGATCGCACCCGTCGATGTGACCGCCCCTCCAGAGGCCGCCGTCCTGTATCCCGGTGTGCGCTTCGAAGCGCGCAGCGTCGGCCTGAGGACCATGACACCGGAAGGCTACGATCGGGTGTTAGAGCACATCGCGCCGACGGCGCAGGCGCTCGCGCTCGCCGGCGCCGATGCAATCGTCCTGATGGGCACGTCGCTCAGTTTCTATCGCGGTGCAAGCTTCAATCGCGAGCTCACGCAGCGCATCCAAGAGGCGAGCGGCCGTCCTGCGGCGACCATGAGTACCGCCGTCTGCGATGGATTGCGAAGCGTCGGTGCGCGACGATTGGCCGTGGCCACCGCGTATAACGTGACGGTCAATCGCAGGCTGCGAGGGTTCCTGCAGGAAGAGGGCTTCGATGTGCGGGTGATCCGCGGCCTCGACGTTGAGAAAGTAGAGGACATCGTGAGCGTGACGCCCGCAGGCCTTCTGAAATTCAGCGTGGACGTGTACCAGTCCGCCGATTCGGCCGACGCTCTGCTGATCTCCTGCGGCGGACTTCGCACGCTCGATTTGTTGGCTCCACTCGAGGCGCGCTGCGGCGTGCCGGTCGTCTCGAGCGTTCCACATGCCTTGTGGGCAGGCGCCCGCCTTCTCGGGCTCAGCGGACGCGTCGAGGGCTACGGTCGAGTGTTGGCACAGGGCGGGGGCGGCGCGCCCCCGGGCCGTCTTTCCGGACACGAGAAAGCCCCGTAGGCGCCGCGACTTCTCTCAAATCAGCCGCCGGTCGCGAAACTGCCTGTAGGCCTCGAATACGGCCCGATCGAGGTGCTCGGGCCGCGCGGTGAGCGCCGCGGCTCCGAGCGCGCGCAAGGCCCGCACGTTCGCCGCGACGGCGTTGTCGTACTCCACCGCGGCGAGCGCCCGATAGGCACCGAGCGGCTCCCCGACCACCGCCTGCGAGAGCTCGCGGATGCGGGCGCTCTCGAATCCCGCGATGAAGGCGAAGTGCTTCGGAGTGAGCAGCCGTACCGCCTGGACGATTTGCTCGCCCGCCGAGGCGTCCTCGAGGTCGGTGAGGATCACGATGAGGGTGCGGCGCTGAGCCATGAAGCGGATGCGCGCCGCCGCGAGCACAGGATTGGACTCGCCTGCCTGCACGCGGCAGGCTGCAAGCAGGTCGCGGATGCGCACGAGAGCCGCATCGCCGCGCGCGGGCGCCAGGCTCGCGAGCGGCCGGGCGGCGAACACCAGCGCGCCGACGGCATCGTCGAGCGCCGCCGCGCGTTGCGCGAGGCGCGCGGCGACGTTGACATACAGGCCGAGGCGATCGACCTCGCCCGCGCCGAGCCCGCTCGCGCGGCCGGCATCGATCGCGACGATGACCTCGAGGTGCTGATCCTCGGACATGTCGCGGCTGATCATCCGGCCGCGGCGCGCGGTCGCCTTCCAATCGACGACGCGCAGCGGATCGCCCCGTCGGTAGTCGCGCAGCTGCAGGATTTCCCCTCCGGCGCCCGCGCCGCGTGCGCGCTGCTCGCCCGCGCTGCGATTGCCGGTCGCCTGCTCGAATCGGTCGATCACGTCGGGAACGACCTGGACCGTGCAGTCCGCGGCGATGCGCCGCGACCACCACGCGAGGCGCAGGGGCCCGCCGACTCGCACGGCCGGCGGCGGCCACGGATAGCGCCCCAGGCGTCTCGCGGCCGCACGTAGTGCAATGCTGCAGCGGACTCCGCGCTCGAGGCGCAACGTCTCCGCGCGCGGCTCGGCGGCAAACTCGCTCGGCGCCGTGAGCAGCACCTCGACCCACAGCTCGAGGCGCGAGTCCTGCCGCAGCGCATAGCACATCTCCCGCGAGCGTCCGAGCGGCCAGCGCTCGGGCGCCAGCATGCGAAGATCGAGGGCGCAGCGGCCGAGCGCCGCCGCCTCGCAGACGAGGCCCAGCAGCAGCAGCGCGGCGGGCAGGCGCCACCAGCTCGCAAGGTCCGCGGCCCACTGCCCGAGGATCGCGAGCACGCCGGTGAGCAGGATCAGCAGGAGCGCGTTGCGCCGCAGGCTCACAGGCGGCTCCTCAGCGCGGCACGGTCACTCGCTCGAGGAGCTCGCGCGCCAAAGCGTGATCGCTGCGTCCCTCGAGCGCCGCGTCGGCCGAGAGCGTCAATCGATGCGGCACCGTCCACGGCACGACGAGCTTCACGTCGTCGGGCGTGACGAACTGCGAGCCGCGCAGGGCCGCGGCCACGCGGGCGCCCCGCAGCACGGCGAGCGCTCCGCGCGTGGAAAGTCCGAGCGCGATCTGCGCGTGCTCGCGCGAGGCTTTCGCGATCGCAAGCACGTAGCCGATCAGCTCGGGGGCGACATGGACCCGATCGATGCACTCCCGGGCGGCGGCGATTTGACCGGTGCTCACGGCGGCCGGCGCGAGCGGGGCGGCTTGGGCCGTGGAGGCGATCGTTCCGTAGAGGCTCAGCACCGCGGCCTCATCTTCGGCTTTGGGATAACTTACGTCGATGCGCATCATGAACCGGTCGAGCTGGGACTCGGGGAGGGGGTAGGTGCCCTCGAACTCGTGCGGGTTCTGCGTCGCGATGACGAGGAAGCCCGGCGCCAGGGGGTAGGTATCGCGATCGATCGAGACCTGCCGCTCCGCCATCGCCTCGAGCAGCGCCGACTGGGTCTTCGGACCCGCGCGATTGATCTCATCGACCAGCAGCACGTCGGTGAAGATCGGGCCCGGGTGCAGCACGAATTTGCGGCTCGCCTCGTCGAAGACGTGGACCCCGGTGATATCCGCGGGCATGAGGTCGGCCGTCCCCTGCACACGCGTGAAGCTGCCCCCGAGCGCAGCCGCGAGACTCTTTCCGAGCAGCGTCTTGCCGAGACCGGGCGGCCCCTGAACCAGTACGTGCCCGCGCGAGACGATGGCGATGACGAGGGCGCGGATCAGCTCCCGCATCCCGATGACGATGCCGCCCAGCCGCTCTTGCAGCCGGGCCTCGAGCTCCTCGAGCGCGCTCATTCGACGTTCCTTCTGAGTTGCGCCAGTAGATTCTGCAGCTTGACCAGATCGACTCGCTCGCCCGCGCAGGCGCTGGCGTAGGACGCCTGCAGGGCGCGGCGCTGCGCGGGCGACACACCAGCCTGCGCCTCGAGCCACGGCCAGAGAGAGGTCTGCTCGCCGAGGCCCAGCCGGTCCCGCAGCCCCTTGAGGAAGTCCTCGATCAGGCGCTTGGCCGCATCGCCCGCCGGAACGACGGCGGCGAAGTAACGCGCGCTCGCCTCGACGTACGCGGCTTCGTCGAGGGGCTGCCAGGGGCGTTGCCGGGCGCGCAGGGGCAGCGAGCCGAGCACGAAGGCGAGCCAGACCAGTACGATCCAAGCGAGCGTGTGATGCAGGCGCGGGTCGGCGAAGAATGCCTTGCCGTCGTAGAAGGCGGTCATGCCCTGGTGCGCATCGTCGAAGATCACGGCCCCGCCGGGTCCGAGCGACCAGTCGATGATGTTGGCGAGGAGCCGCGCATTGTCGGTGAGCGGTAGCGCTGCGTTGGAGAACGCGCTTCCGACGGCGAGCAGAATGATCTCGCCTGCGCGTCGTCGCTCGAGCCACAGCGCCGGATCGCCGTCGTCGGCGCGTTTGGCGAGCTCGAGCGGCACCAGCGCGCCCTCGCTCACCTGCCAGCGCCGAAGCGGGAGCGTCGAGAGGGCCGTGATGTGGCTGACGCCTGCGAGGAGCGGGTGGGCGCCGCGCGGCTCGATGTCGAGCCGCCCCGCGGCGAGTGAGGCGAGGTTGCCGAGAATCGAGGCCGAGGATTTCGGCGGACTGAACTCGAGTCCCGTCATGCGCTCGAGCCGCTCGGGAAGCAGCGGATCGGCGCCGACCGTCCAGAGCGGCGTGTCGTCGAGCGCGCTCAGGACGAGCAAGGTGTTGCCGCGCTCGACCCACGTCACGAGATCCGAGAGCTCCGCCGCGCGCGCCGGCACGCGTTGAGGAAGGGTGACGACGAGGAGGTTGCCGGTCGGTTGTGCAAGCAACCCCGGGAGCCGATCGTAACGGTAGCGCAGGCTCACGGTCGCGATGTGCTGCTCACCGAGCCAGCGCCATGCGGCGAGGTAGCCGTCCGGTCGACTCTCGCTCGAGAGCGGCAGCACGAGCTCGCCGGGCCCGGGGGCGGGCTTTGGGAAGAGCAACGCGTAAAACAGGCCGAGCGCGCCGGCGGCCAGAGCGAGCACGAGCAGCCGCTCTCTCATGGGACGGACCCGGCGGCCGCGGCGGCGCGCACGGCGGAGATCGCGGGCGCGGCCAGGAGCTGGGCGTGGAGCGCTCGCGCTCCGCTCAGCACCTCCTCGGGAATCGCCGCGGCCGCGGCCTGCGGGCCGCCGTAGAGCGCGCTCTCGGCGAGCAGCGCGACGCGTCCGAAGTCCTCGCGCTGCCGCGCGGTGTCGAAGCGCGCGTGCGCGATGAGCTCGCGGCAGGTGAGATCCCGGTCGCGCTCCAGCCGATGCGAGCGCGCGAGCGCTTGCACGAGCCATCTCAGGAGCATCACGGGCCGCTCACGCGGCGCGGCGTGGTCGAGGTCGGCGAGGTCCGCCGCTCTTTCCGCGGTCTGGCCGTTGCCGGCGCTCGAGCGCCGCTCGGTCGGACGCGGGCGCCGGCCCGCGCCCACGAGCCCGGAGGCCCGCAGCTCGACGACGACGAGCGCTCCGGCTGCGATCACGACGAGGCCGGCCAGGAGCTCGAACAGCAGGCGCCGCAGGCGCGGTCCGACGCTGACGTGCGGCAGGAAGCGCAGCCACCCGGAGGAGCCCGCGCTCGCGGAGCCGAGCCGGGCGCGGATCCAGGCCTCGAACCGCTCCCAGAGCGAAGGCGGCGAGGGCGGCGGCTTCAGGCGGAGCGCAACGGCCCGCAGTCTCGCGGCGCTCAGGCGGAGCGCGGGTGCCGGCCCGGTATATCGGTCGGCGAGGTCCGCGAGGTCGGCGAGGGCGACAGCGCTGGCCTGCCTCGACCAGTCCGCCGGCAAGAGCGCATCGAGCCCCAGATCGTGTACCGCCTGCTCGATCCCGGGACAGGCGCTACGCAGCGCATCGAGGCCCCGGAGCGTCGCGCCGGCTCGCTGCGCACAGCGCGCGATCAGGGTGTGCGCGGCGGGCATGCGGGCCGGGACGGGTGAGCCGGCCGCCAGCCCGAGGAGCCCAAGCAGTACGGCCCGCCACATTCGCATCGATCAGGCGGCGCTGCCCAGCGCGCCCGCGCGAGCAGCGAGGTCGCCGCCCTCCCGCCGCAGCTTGAAGTCGTGGTACATCGCGAGCCAGATCGCCGCATCGAGCGGATAGGCGATCGCGTGAGACCCCAGAGTGAACAGCTGCAGCACGGCCGCGCGACCCATCAGGCTCGTATGACTCAGCGCCGCGACCAGGCCGCCGACGAAGCTGAAGACCACCGTGAACACGAGCACGATGATCACCGCGACCGTGAAGATGGTCGCCGCGCGCCACCAGCGGTCCTTCGTCAGGCGCCAGCTCGAGCCGAGGGCCGCCGTGGCGCGCGCATTCTCGACGAACAGGGCCGCCGTCCACAGCTGCAGCCGGCCCCACAGCCAGAATCCCAGGACGAGGAGCGCAAGGAAGCCAATCACATCGGGCAAGCTCACAGCGAGCCCGTGCGCCGCGACCAGCAGGATGAGCAACGCGAGCCCACCCGCGACGGCGAGAAGGAAGAGCACCGTCCCGAGGATCATTCCGGGAAGCCGGCGCACGCTCGTCGCGAGCGCGCGGACGAGCGTGAAGGATTCATCTCCGCGGACGACGGCGATTTCCCGCACCAGCACGGCGCCTTGGAAGACGAGTGTCAGCAGCAGGCTCACGAGGTCCAGTGCCACCACGCGCGGTGAGCCCATGACGGCTCGAAGGGCCGCGGAGTAGCTCAGGACGGAGTGAAGCTGGACGGCGACGGGAAACGCCATCTCGTACACCGCGAGGATCAGCCCGGGGATGATGGCGAGCAGCCAGCAGCGGCCGAAGGAGGTGCGGAACAGGCGCAAGGCATCGTCGACCACGCCCCCAATGGACTGCGGAGAGGACGGCGGTGCGTACGTCATGCTTGCCCCCTGAGCTCTGTCTGCGAGCCGCGTGGCCGCGCGTGGACCTCGTTGCGCGAAGGTATCAGAATAGCGGCCCCCGAGACCAGCAGGGCGCGCGGACCCCCGCAGAGGTACGACAGATCGAGCTCATGGCTGCAGAAGAGCTCACCGTGAGAGGATTGACGGGCGTCGATATGACGCTCACGGTCGCGGGCCCCGGAACGCGCAGCTACGCGTTCGTGATCGACTGGCACATCCGTCTGCTGCTCGCGCTCGCCTGGGCGCTGCTCGGTCTGCTGCTGCGGCTCGCGCTTCCGCGCGGCTCCGATGCCGCGCTCACCTCGACCGTCTTTGTGCTGGCCGTCGTCGCGCCGGCTGTCCTCATCTACCTCCTCTACCACCCCGTACTCGAGGTCGTGATGCGCGGGCGCACGCCCGGCAAGCGCATGGCGGGCGCCCGAATCGTGACCCGCGAGGGCGCGACGCCCGGCACCGGCGCGCTCTTGGTACGCAATCTGTTCCGCCTCATCGATTCGCTGCCCCTGTTCTACATGGTCGGATTGGTGTGCTGCCTCGTGACGATGCAGCGCGTGCGCATCGGCGACCTGGCGGCCGGGACGGTGCTCGTCATCGATGAGACGGCCGCGGCGAAGTCGCTGAGTCGGCTCGGAGCGCTCCTTCAGCGCAGCCGCCTGCGGCCCGAGGCGCTCGCGCTCGTTGGGGACTTGCTCGAGCGCTGGGCGGAGCTCGAGCCGCAGCGGCGGGCGACGCTCGCTCGCACGGTGCTCGCGCGGCTCGGCGCCGGAGCCGATCCGACCGACCTCGCGGCGCTCGATGAGGCCGCGCTGCACGCACGCTTGCAGGGGCTGCTTGCCAGCGGGTCTCGATAAGCGCGACGCGGCCGCGTGGCTTCGGGCGAGGGCGCCGCTCTGGGAGCGACTCGCGGACGAGGCGCGCGCGGCGCCGCGCCGCTCGCGCGCGAGCAGCGAGGAAGCGTTGCGCACCATGGAGACCTACCGCGCGCTCGCGCGCGATTTGGCGAGCGCGCGCGAGCTGTTGCCCGGAAACGTCGCGACCGCCGCGCTCGAGAGCGCCTACACGACGCTTCATACGGCCGTCGGCCGCTCGCCCCGCTTCGGCCGCGCGCGGCTGCTCGCGCTCTTTCGCGACGACATCCCGGCCGCCGCCGCATCGGTCCGCACGACGACGCTCTGGATTGCGCTTCTGCTCGCCGCGAGCGCACTCGCGGGCTGGTGGCTGATCGCCACGTACCCGGAGCTCGTAGGCCTGATCGCAAGCGAGAAGATGATCGATGGCGTCGAGCATGGGCACCTGTGGACCGATCAGCTGTTCAACGTCGTGCCGTCCTCGGTCCTCTCGGCGCGGATCTTCTCGAACAACGTCGTAGTGACGGCCGGAGCGTTCTGCGCCGGCCTGTTCTTCGGGCTGGGCACGCTCTACGTCATCACGCTCAACGGACTGATGCTGGGCGGCCTGCTCGCCTTCGCGCATCAGCACGGATTGGGGCTCGCGCTCCTGCGCTTCATCCTCGCCCACGGTCCCGTCGAGCTGTCGGTCATCTGCCTCGCCGGCGCGGCGGGAACGGCGCTCGGGGAGTCCTTGATTCGGCCGACGGCGCCCACCCGCGCCGAGTCGTTCCGCCGCTGCGTGGCGCGGCTGGGCCCCTTGCTCGTCGCCTGCGCGCTGCTGCTTCTCGGCTCGGGGCTCATCGAAGGATTCATCTCGCCGGACCCGCGCATTTCCATTCCGGTCCGTCTCGCCGTGGGGCTTGCCTACTGGGCGCTGATGCTCCTGATGCTGAGCGGACGGCTGTTCCCTCGCCGGCGCTAAGTCGAAGATGCCGCAGGGAGATTCTTGAGCGGAATGCTCGTGTCGGCGAGGGCGCCCAGCTCCGCGGCGATACCTTTCTGCACGAGAGTGCGGCCCTGAATGAAGTCCTTCGGCGCATTCACACAATCGAGGGCGGCGACCCGGCCCTTCCTTCGGTAGACGATCGAGAAGCTTCGACTCGCCATCTCGCCGCGGACGACCCAGTCGTCGCAGCGCAGGACGAGGCCGACGGTCTGCAGGCGCAAGTCGTACTGGTCGGACCAGAACCAGGGAACGGCGCGATTCGGCTCGAGCTCGCCCATGATGGCTTTGGCGACGGTGATCGCCATGTCCGAGGCGTTCTGCACCGACTCGAGTCGGACGACCGCACCCTCGGCATACGGATTCGGCTGCAGCGCGCAGTCCCCGACGGCGTAAACGTCCGGGAGCGAAGTGCGGCCGTACTCGTCCACCGCAACGCCGTTCTCGCCGCTCGCGCCGGCGCGGAGCAGGGGCTCGCAGGCGGGCACGATGCCGATCCCGACGATGACCAGGTCGGCCGCGAGGAAGTCGGCTCCCGCGATCCGCAAGCCGCTCGCCCGCCCGTGCTCGCCTTCGATGCAGTCGATCTTGGCGCCGAGCAGAATGTCCACGCCCTGCGCGCGATGCTCGGCCTCATAGAAGCGCGACAGCGGCTCGGCGGTGACGCGCGCCAGCACGCGATCGAGCGCCTCCACGACGGTGACGCGCTTCCCGAGCTTGCGCAGCGTCGCCGCGGCCTCGAGGCCGATGTATCCCCCGCCGACGACGGCGATGCAATCCGCCGCGGGCAGCTCCTCCCGCAAGCGGTCCACGTCGGCGCGGCTGCGAATCGTGTGCACGCCGCGCAGGTGAGCGCCGGAGCAGCTCAAGGCTCGAGGTCGGCCGCCGGCGGCCCAGACGAGCGCGCCGTACCCGATGACCTCGCCACTCGCCGTGGTGACGGTGCGATTCGCGGGATTCACGGCGACCACCGTCTTGCCGAGACCGAGCGAGATGTCGCGCTCGCCCCAGAACGCTTCCGCTCGCAACAGGATCCGCTCGAACGGCCGCTCGCCGGCGAGATAGTCCTTGCTCAGGGGCGGGCGCTCGTACGGCGGGTCGAGCTCCTCGCCGAGCAGGCCGATCGAGTCGGCGAACTTCCTCTGCCGTAGCGCGATCGCCGTCTGCGCTCCGCCGTGTCCCGCTCCCACGATCAACACGTCATGGCGTTGCGCCACGCCCTGCACGTGAGGTGTCTCGTGAAGCCGCTCTCGGGCTGTGGGCATCTCACGCGCCCACGACGGCTTTCTGGTCCTCGCCCTCGGTGAGGGCCCCGGCGAACTGGGCGTTGTAGAGCTCGTAGTAGGCGCCCTCGCGGGCGAGCAGCTGCTCGTGGGTGCCCTGCTCGACGATGCTGCCGTGCTGCATGACGAGGATGAGGTCGGCGTCGCGGATCGTCGAAAGCCGGTGAGCGATGACGAAGCTGGTGCGGTTGGAGCGCAGCGCCGCCATGGCATGCTGTACGAGCGCCTCGGTGCGGGTGTCGACGGAGCTGGTCGCCTCATCGAGGATCAACAGCGCCGGATCGGTCAGAAAGGCTCGCGCGATGGTGAGGAGCTGCTTCTGGCCGGCGCTCACGTTGCTGCTTTCCTCATCGATGACCGTATCGTAGCCGTCGGGAAGGCTGCGCACGAACCGGTCGACGAACGTCGCTCGGGCGGCCTCGAACAGTTCCTCGTCGGTCGCGGCCGGCCGGCCGTAGCGGATGTTGTCCCGGATCGTGCCGTTGAACAGCCAGGCATCCTGCAGCACCATGCCGATGCGCGAGCGCAGCTCGTCCCGCCGCAGCGTCTTGATGTCGACGCCGTCGAGCGTGATGCGGCCGGCGTCGAGCTCGTAGAAGCGCATGATGAGGTTGACGAGCGTCGTCTTGCCCGCGCCGGTCGGACCGACGATGGCGATGGTGTGGCCGGGCTCGGCGACGAGGGAGAGATCCTCGATCAGCGGCTTCTCGGGCTCGTAGCGGAACGAGGCGTGCTGGAACTCGACGCGGCCGCTGAGAGCGACGGGGTGCGCGGCCGCCGCCGGCTCCGCGCTTTGCTCGGGCGCATCGAGGAGGTCGAACACGCGCTCCGCCGAGGCGACGCCCGACTGCAGGCTGTTCGCCATCGAGGCCACCTGCGTCAGCGGCCGGGTGAACTGCCGCGAGTACTGGATGAACGCCTGAACGGCGCCGAGGCTCATCGCTCCCGTCGCGACGCGCAGGCCGCCGATCACGGCGATGAGCACATAGTTGAGATTGCCGACGAACATCACGGCCGGCATGATGATCCCGGAGATGAACTGAGCCGCGAAGCTCGCGGCGAACAGCTGCTCGTTCTTCGCATCGAAGCTGCGCGCCACCTCGCGCTGCCGTCCGAAGACCTTCACCAGCTCGTGGCCGGTGAACGCCTCCTCGATCTGGCTGTTGAGCTGCCCGGTGTGGGTCCACTGCGCGATGAAGTGTCCCTGCGAGCGCTTCGCGATGACCTTCGTGATCCACATGGCGAGCGGGATGGTGACGAGCGCGATGAGCGCGAGCAGCGACGAGATGACGAACATCATCGCGACGACGCCGACCACGGTGAGGAGCGAGGTGAGCAGCTGGCTCAGGGTCTGCTGCAGGCTCTGCGAGATGTTGCTGATGTCGTTGGTGACGCGGCTCAGGATCTCACCGCGAGGCTGGCGATCGAAGTAGGCGAGCGGCAGCCGGTTGATCTTGTCCTCCACGTCGGCCCGGAGCCTGAGCACGGTGCCCTGGACCACGTCGTTGAGCAGATAGCCCTGCCCCCAGAGGAACACGCTCGAGAGCAGGTATACGACGGCCACGAGCAACAGGGCGTAGCCGAGCGCGACGAAGTCGATGCCGGCCCCGGGCACGAGATGCATGTGAGCGAGCATGTCGGCGAGGTTGCCGTTGCCCGCGGCGCGCGCCGCCGCGACGGCCTGCTGTGGCGTCGAGCCGGCTGCCAAGTGCTCGCTGATCGCCCCGGTGAAGATGATGTCGGTGGCGCGGCCGATGACCGCGGGGCCGATCACGGAGAGCACGACGCTTGCCACGGCGAGCACGATGACGCATAGGATACGGACGCGGTCGGGATGGAGCAGGGCGAGCAGCCGGCGCACCGTCGGCCAGAAGCTCATCGACTTTTCGGCCGGCCGGCCGACGTTCATCCAGGGCGGACCGCGACCGGCCGGCTGGCCTGCCTCGGGCAGCCGCTTCGGCATGGCCTTCGGGCGAGCGTCGTTCATGGCGCCGTGAGACTCCTCATGCCGCCTCCTCAGCGGAGAGCTGGGACTCGACGATCTGCGCATAAGTGGGACAGGTGCGAACGAGCTCTCGATGGCGGCCGAGACCGACGATGGCGCCGCTGTCGAGAACCAGGATCTGGTCGGCGCCCCTGATCGTCGAGATGCGCTGCGCGACGATGACCACCGCCGCATCGCGAGTCACCGCTCGCAGCGCGGCGCGCAGGCGGGCGTCGGTGCCGAGGTCGAGGGCCGAGAACGACTCGTCGAACAGATAGATCTCGGGCTTGCGCACGAGCGCCCGGGCGATCGCGAGGCGCTGCCGCTGGCCGCCCGAGACGTTCGTGCCGCCCTGCGCAATCGGCGCTTCGAGTCCCGCCGGCATCGCCTGCACGAAGTCGCGTGCCTGCGCGATCTCGAGCGCTTGCCACAGCTCCTCGTCCGTCGCGTCCGGGTTGCCGTAGCGCAGGTTGCTCGCGACCGTTCCGGAGAACAGGTACGGGCGCTGCGGCACGAGCCCGATGCGGGTCCACAGCAGGTCGGGATCGAGCTTGCGCACGTCGACGCCGTCGACCAGAACCGTGCCGTGAGTCGCATCGAACAAGCGAGGTATCAGGGATACGAGCGTCGTCTTGCCGGCGCCCGTGCTTCCGATGATCGCAAGGGTCTCTCCGCCTGCGACCCGGACCGAGATGTCCTGCAGCACGGGGTCGGCGGCGCCCGGGTACTGAAACGCCACGTTGCGGAACTCGACCTGAGCGCGGACGCTGACGGATGTCACCGGGTGGGCAGAGGGAGCGACGGAGGATTCGGTGTCGAGAACCTCGCTGATGCGGTCGGCGCACACCGCCGCGCGCGGAATCATCATCAGCATGAAGGTCGCCATCATCACCGACATGAGGATCTGCGTGAGGTAGATCAGGAATGCGGTAAGGGCGCCGATCTGCGTTTGGCCGGATTCGATGCGCAGGGCTCCGAACCACATCACCGCGGCGCTCGACACGTTGAGGATGAGAATGACGGCCGGGAACAGCAGCGCCATCAGCCGTCCGGCCTGCAGCGCGGTGTCCGTCAGCTCGACGTTCGCCGCGCCGAAGCGCTGCGTCTCGACGGGCTCGCGCACGAATGCGCGGACGACCCGCACCCCTCCGATCTGCTCGCGCAGGATCCGGTTGACGACGTCGATGCACGTTTGCATGAGCCGGAATTGCGGGACCATGCGCTGGATGACGAGGCCGACGACGATCGCGAGGAGGGGCACGCTGACGCCCATGAGCCAGGAGAGGCCCACGTCCTCGTGCAGCGCCATGATGATGCCGCCGACGCACATGATGGGCGCGGTGATCATCATGGTGCAGGTGACGGCGACCAGCATCTGCACTTGCTGCACGTCGTTCGTGTTGCGGGTGATGAGCGAGGGTGCCCCGAAGCGGGCGACCTCGCGGCCCGAGAAGTCGCTCACCCGGCGGAAGAGGGCCGCGCGCAGGTCGCGCCCGAGACTCATCGCGGTTCGCGACCCGTAGAGCGTGGCGGCGACCGAGCAGGCGATCTGCGCGAGGCTGATGATCAGCATCCACCCGCCGGTCCGCAGGATGTACCCGGTGTCGCCCTTCGCGATGCCGTTGTCGATGATGTCGGCGTTGAGGTTGGGCAGATAGAGCGAGGCGATCGTTCCGAGCAGCTGCAGCGCAATGACGGCGAGCAGCCAGCGTGCGTAGGGGCGCAGATAGGTTCGCAACAGCCGTATCAGCATGGAGTGTGGCCTTTGGATGGCGGGACGTGGTGGATACGGACGCCATCGAGAACGACCCCGACGATCTCCTCGGGCGTGAGCGGCTTGCCGTCGGCGATCCCGGGATGCGAGCCGGAGAAGAGCAGCAGCCGCAGCAGCCGCTCGACCTGCGCCGGAGGCACTCGCAACTCGCGGCGGTCCGGCTCGATCAGCCGGGCGATCGTCGCGCCGATGACGCGGGAGGGCCGCGGACGCTTCAGATGCGGCTTCTCGCCGAGCGGGCCGCTCGCGCGCAGCGCCATCATGAGGTTGATGATCGTCGTGAACCAAGCTTGCACGATCCGGGCGACGGCCGTCAGCCGCTCGGCGAGCGGCTCCGAGGGATCGATCCGCTCGAGCGCCGCGACGACGGGCTGCGGGTCGAATGCCGCATCGACGGCCGCCTGGATCAGGCTGTCCTTGTCCGGGAAGACGCGGAAGATCGTGCCCTCGGCGACGCCTGCGGCCTCCGCGATCTGCCGTGTGCTCACGTCGAGTCCGTGCTTGCGGATCAGAGGCAGAGTCGCCGAAATGAGCGCCGCGCGGCGCGCGGCCGGGGGCAGCGGTCGCGCGCGACGGCTCGGGACGGAATCGGCGGAAGCGAGCATGGCCGGATCGTACCACAAATGAGTGAGGACTCACTCATTTGCCGGCGATGGGGAGCGGCTCGGTGATGCCGGACGCGAGGTGGATGCGCTCAGTCCCCCTTAGCATGCCGAGGCCGTGCTCGAGTTGGCAGAGGGCCGTGGAGCTTACCCGTACAATGGGGCAGGCTTCGGTGATGGGCGTTCCCGGGGGCGGCGGTATGGGGTCGGGCGGAAAGATCAGAGTGGGAATCGTCTTCGGCGGCCAGTCGGCCGAGCACGAGGTGTCGATCCTCTCGGCGCGCAACGTCCTCGCGGCGCTCGATCCGTCGCGCTTCGAGCCCGTCCTGATCGGAATCGACAAGGCCGGCCGCTGGCTCACCCAGGATGCGAAGCAGCTGCTCGCCGGCGGCCACAATCCGCGCCTGGTGCATATCGAGGGCGGGCGGCCCGTTCAGCTGCCATCGCCTCTGTCCGAGTCGACGCCGAGCTCGGCGGCCATGGGCCGAATCGATGTGATCTTCCCCGTGCTGCACGGCACGCTCGGCGAGGACGGCACCGTCCAGGGGCTCTTCGAGATCGCGGGTATTCCCTACGTCGGAGCCGGCGTGCTCGGCTCTGCGATCGGGATGGACAAGGATGTGATGAAGCGCCTCCTGCGAGACGCGGGGATCCCGGTTGCCGATTTTCGGGCGGTTCGGCGGGATCGGTTCGACGCGGAGCCGCAGCGGGTTCTCGAGGAGCTCGCCGCGCTCGGGTTTCCTCTGTTCACGAAGCCCGCGAATGCGGGCTCCTCCGTGGGAATCCGCAAGGTCGCCGGCGCCTCCGGCCTCGCCGATGCCGTGCGCTACGCCTTCGAGTTCGACTCCAAGATCCTGGCGGAGTCCGCGGTCAGTGGCCGCGAGATCGAGCTCGCCGTGCTCGGCGGAAATCCTCCGACGGTGTCCGTCGCCGGCGAGATCGTCGTGGAGCACCCGGACGGCTTTTATTCATACGACGCGAAGTACATCGACGAGCACGGCGCCCGGCTCGAGCTCCCCGCACGGATTGCGGCCGACGTGCAGGCTCGCGCCCAGACGATGGCTTTGCGCGCCTTCGACGTGCTCGAGTGCGAGGGGATGGCGAGAGTCGACATGTTCTTGAGGAAGGACGGCGCCCTGCTCGTGAACGAGATCAACACGATCCCCGGCTTCACCGCGATCTCGATGTACCCGAAGCTCTGGGAGCTCTCGGGTGTGCCGCCCCGGGAGCTCGTCACGCGTCTCATCGAGCTGGCGCTCCGCCGCGGAGAGCGTAGGACGGCCATTCGGCGATCCATCGCCCCGTAGCGGGGCCGTCACTCGCAGGTGAGCTTGCCGCGATCGAGGCTGCAGCCGTCGGGCGGACCGTTGAGTGCGCGTGATCGGCGTCGGCCGGGTAGCCGTCGGTCAGCGTGTCGAGGAAGGCGATCACGTCCTCGATCTGCGCTTCGCTGAGCGCCGGGGGATCCCCGGGGTGGCGGTTGAAGGGCGCATCGACCGTGTCCACGTTGCCTCGGTATCGAGGCGGCAGGTCGTCGTACTTGACGACGTGTCCCGATGCATCTCGCGGGTAGAACCGCTCAGGCTGCAGATCCCGATAGACGTACCACTCGAGCACTTGCCGCAGCGAGTGAAAGACGCCGTTGTGGAAGAAGACGCGACGCGTGGCGACGTTGCGCAGGCTGGGGGTCAGGAACATGCCGCAGTAGCGTGTTTGCGTGCGCAGGTCCGTGCGGTAGGGGCCGCAGATCCCGAGGTCGACGTAGCGGGGATTGCGATTTGCGGGAATCTCGGGATTGCGCGGGACCCCGAGCGCCTCGTACTGAAAGTCGGTGAACAGCGGCGGCCGCCCATCGGGCGTGGGTTGGTCGAGATGGCAAGCCGCGCAATTGCCTTTGCTCGGATCATTGAAAGCCTGGTAGCCGCGCCGTTCCGCGGCACTGAAGCGCGCGCGGCCCGCGAGCCACGCGTCGAACTTGCTGGTGAACGGGTGAAAGTCGGCGCTCTCGATCTGGTAGCGTCCGATCGCGAACATCGCCTCATCGATGACGAGCTTCGGGTTGTTGAACAGGTAGGGTCCGAAGAGGGTCTCGAAATCCTGACGGTAGTACGCCTCGAGCTTCGCGACGACGGTCGCCGTCGTGCCGCCGTCCATCTCTGCGGGATTGAAGATCGGCCCATTCGCCTCCTGCTGCAGCGTGTTCACGCGCCCGTCCCAGAAGAGCCCCCCTTGCGGCACCAGGTTCGCGGCCGCGGCCTGCGGCACCTGCGCGCTCTTGACGGCGCGCAGGTGTCCGAGGGACTGCTGCGCCTGCTGTTGCAGGCTAAGGTACTGATCGTTGCCGCTCTCGGTGTCCGGCCCGATGGTGAAGGGCGGTTGGCGATACAGATAGCGCAGCGACGGTACGGCACGAAAGCCCGCTGTCCGCCCGTCCGGGCCGCCGAGCACCACCGATGCACGGCCGGGCGGCCCATAGGCGTGCGCGGGACTGTGACAGCTCACGCAGGACATCCGTCCGGAGGCCGAGAGGCGCGGGTCGTGGAAGAGCCGCTCTCCGAGCCTTGCCATGGCGGAGAGCGGCTGCGCCGGCGGCAGACGCATCGCGTAGGGATGCGGGTTGACCGCCTGGGCCTGTGCTTCGCCCACCGAAAGCAGCGCGCCGGCGAGCGCCGCACACAGCTGCGTACCCCGCGCGTGCAGCCAGCGCGACATCAGGGCGAGCGCGCCGAGAGCGGGAACGGTTGCGGCTGATCGACCGGCGTGCCGTTCTCGCCGTTGAGGAACAGCGGCGGGTTGGGGAAGCGCGTATCGAAGTCGAACAGGTCCAGGATGCTCCCGGCCGTCGCATCGAACGAGCCGCCGCCGAGGCGCTCGCCGTGCAGCCAGTTGTCCTCGATGAAGCGCACGATCGAGGCCTGTGTGATGAGCGCGTGGCTCACGTAGTTCGGCTTGGCGTAGGGGGAGATCACGAAGAACGGTAGCCGGGGGCCGGGGCCGCAGCGGCCGTTCACCGGCAGTCCCTGCAGGCCGTCCGGCTGCGTGCCGCTGCCGCAAACGCCCGGCCCATCGAGCTGGTCCGCGGGATCGTTGAGCGATGAGCTCGTCGGCGGCAC
>JASHSR010000063.1 GCA_030038645.1 Gammaproteobacteria bacterium | reverse complement strand
CTGTCGCGGGATGTTGCCGGCCTGTTCCTGATCTGGGGGCTGTTCGAGGGATGGTTGGAGGAGCGGACGTGGTTCTGCGTGCTGGTCGGAAGCGCTCTCGCGGTCGGCGTTGGGCTGCTCGCCTTCAGCCCCGGGATTTCGTGGTACGTGGGAGTCTCGGGTGCGCTGTTTGGTATGTTCAGTGCGGGTGCGTTGTCCCTGAGCCTGAAACATCCTCTCTACGGCGGCGGTCTGCTTCTGGGCGCGGCTGCCGTGATCGCCTGGACCTTGCACACCGGGGCTTTGCCAGGGGAGACCGCCGGGCTGGGCGGCAAGGTGGTTCCACAGGCGCATTTGTATGGCGCGATCGGCGGCGCGGTATCCGTCCTGATCTGCCGCGGACTGCGCCGACGACCCGCTGCTGCGGGCCAATAGCTCGATCACCGAGCGCTCGAGGCGGTCTGCAGCGTGGTGGACGCCGAGAGCGCCGCGCTGGCGCTCAATGAGCTTGGCGAGAAGCGCCTCGGGCGATTTGCTATAAGCTATCGGTCCTACGCGCCGCGAGAGGGGGTCCTATGCACATCTTGCGCTCGAGCCTGTGGCTGACGACGGGCGTCGCGATCCTCGGTGTATTCTCTGGCGCTGCGGTCGGGGCAACCGCGCAGGACGACGACCCTGCGCTTGAACCGCAGATCGTAGCGAGCGGAACGGCGGAAGTGGTGATCCCGGCGACGCGAGCCTCGCTCTCGGTCGAGATCACTTCCCGAGCGGCTACGGCCGCCGCGGCGAGCGCAGAAAGTGCCCGCCTTTCGCGCGCGGTCTCGGGGGCATTGCAAAGCGCGGGGTTGAGTCGGGAAGAGATTGCCGAGTCCCGACTCTTTGTCGGTCCACGCTGGGAGTATGACCGCGCGGCGCAAAGGCAGAAGCGCACGGGATACGAGGCGACGACGACGGTCCAGATCGAGACTCAGCACCTGGACCGACTCGGCTCATACATCGACGCCGCATTGAATGCGGGTGCGACCGGGATCTCCGACATCACCTTCTCTGCGAAGGACTCCGAAGAAGCTCGTCGGCGGGCACTCACCGAGGCAGTATCTCGAGCCAGGACGGACGCCGAGACGATCGCTCGCGCCGGAGGAGGCATGCTCGGCTCGCTCCTGCTGCTGACGACGGAGCCGCAAAGCGTACCACGCCCCTTCGGGCAGGCAGTGGTCTCCGCTGCCGCGATTGCGTCGGTTCCACAGTCCATCGGGACGGAGCTCGTACCCAGTCAGATCAAGGTGACAGCGGAAGTGATCGGACGTTGGAAATTCGTTCCCGGCGCGGCTTCTCCGTGATCTCAGTGAGGCGGCTCTGAGGGCTCTGAGCTTGCGTGCCTCGGTCTGACCACTCCGAAGCGGGCACGGACGCAGCCAGGGGACTGCTTGCCGCCCGAGCCCTGTTGGAGCAAGATGACAGGCAAGCCTCGTCACTGCTCAGTCGTTGCGCAGTGGTAGAAAAAGTAGAGTCGAGCGGCAGACAAGGAAGTTCAGAAGAGTAGGGGGGTCCGTCATGGCTGCACCGAGCCGTCGGCGCTTTTGCGCCGCCGTCCTCACGATGCTCGTGGGCTCTTACGCCGTGGCCGCGCCGACGGTGCCTCTGCGCATCGTTCGGACAGACCTTCGGCCGCTGATCCGTGCAGCAATGACATCACCCGTGCAGTTTGCAGTGCTCGTGCCGTTCAAGGCTTCGACGTCCACGGATGGAACTTGGTCCACGGCGGGTGATCAGGCGACTTGGCGCTACGCCGTTCAGATTCCAACCGCGGTGTCCCTGTCCTTCGAGGCGGTCAATTCCTCGCTGCCGCCGAGTGCAATGCTGGTCGTGCGCGGCGCCAAGACGACGACCAGCTACCGTGCAAAGGATCTGCATCGAGGCACGCTGTGGAGCCGGATCCATCCCGGGGATGCGTTGGAATTCACGCTGACCGTTGCAGCCGCAGAGCGCGCTCAGGTCTCTCTGAACATCGCGAGCCTCCAAGCGGGATATCGCTCGATCGGTCCGGGCGTGGCCGATCATCCGTACTACCTGCAGCTGAAGCAGCAAGAGTCCGACACCGGCAACGCCGCGTGCGTCACGAATTACGAATGCGAAGTGACCTCGAGCAATACCCCATCAGGGGCGGCGACGGTCGGCGTCGTGATCGAGGATCTCGATCAGTGCACCGGCGTTCTGATCAATGACGTGCCGGGCGACAACACGCCGTACGTCCTTACGGCGCGCCATTGCGAAACGGGTCAGCTCGGCGGGGGCAATCCGGGCGCCGCCTCGGCCGTCACGGTCTACTGGGACGCCGTCACGCCGTGCGGTCAAGCGCTCGGCTCGCTTTACGATCCCGACGTTCCGACTCAGACGGGCGCACAGACCGTCGTCGAGCAGCAGGACGCCTGGCTGATCGAGCTCGACGCCAATCCGATTGTCTCCGACGCGCAGTTCGCGGGCTTCGATGCCTCCGGTGGCGCCGTTCAAGGCGGGTATACCGTCCACCACGCGGAGGGTTACGACAAGCAGTACGTGCAGTGGTTTGGACAGGCCGCGGCCGTGACGGCGGACGATGAGCTGGGCACGACGTATCTCTCCAACTTCTGGGAGACGGTGAACCAAGCTGGAAACATCGGACCTGGCGCCTCAGGAAGCGGCCTCTTCGACCAGAACAATCATCTCGTCGGGTCGCTCACGCTGGGCCGTACGACGAGTGACCCATCCGGCTACGGGTCGTGCCCCATCCCAAATCCTCCAGCGCCGAATGGAACCAATGGTGTAGCAGACTTTACGTCGTTGGCAGCGGTATGGGATTCGACGGCCGACTCCACGAGCAGCACGGGGAATGTCACCCTGAAGGCCATTCTCGACCCGGGGAACACCGGCACGCTGGTGGTGCCCAGTGAGCCGGTCGCGAACCTCGCCTTCAGCGCTTCGGCCGAGACGATCTCCGCCGGCGAGCCCGTGACACTCTCGTGGAACGCGCCGAGCGCCACGCAATGCACGGCGGGCGGCGGACTCGAAGGCGATGGGTGGTCTGGCACGCTGGCTGCGTCCGGGAGCCAGTCGGTGACGGAAACGGACGCGACTACCGTTACATTTACGCTGACGTGCACGTATCCCAGCGGCCGAACAGCCAAGGCCTCGACCGCCGTTACGTGGCTCGGCCCAACGCCGGTGGTCAATCTGACGGCAGCGTCTACCACGGTTTGGACAACGACGCCGGCAACGCTCACTTGGACTTCGAACATTGCGCCCTGCTCGATCACGGGTGGTAGCTTGTCACTCACCAATCTGGCCTCGTCGGGCACCACTACGACCACTCAGTCCACACCCTCGGCGGTGGTCTACACTCTGAGCTGCGGCTCGCCGATCCAGAACGGCTCCGACCTCGCCCAGGTAACCTACGTCACACCCAGTTTGGTTCTCAACGCGAATGGGACCGACCGCTTGCTGGGACAGACTTTCTTCCTGCAATGGTCGACAGCGGCCGCTACGTGCACACCCTCCGGAGGCGCCCCGAACGATGGATGGGCGAACACCGAATTCGCCGGTTTCTTTGCCACATCGGGCGAGCCATTCTATCCAAACGTGACCACTCTCGGCACATACACGTATACCCTGACCTGCTCCTCCGCTTCGATCTCTCTATCACAGAGTGTCACCGTGACGTTCGAGGATGATCCAGCCTACGTGACGGCCTCGCTGAGCACGCCTTCGGTGACATTCAGCGCGTCGCCCGCGGATTACGTGACACTCAGCTGGAACACGAATCTGTCGCAGTGCGGCGCGTCGTCACCTCAAGATATTCCGATCTTCGCCAGCAATTCGTACGCGCAGAGCTCGGCAACGATTGAGCCGAGCGAGTCCGGCACGTACCAGCTGGTGGTGCAGTGCTTCACGGCGCTGAATCCCGACTCTCCTGCGATTCAGTCCTCCTACATGACGCTCACGGTTCTGCCACCGCCTGCTCCGACGGCGAGCCTTTCATTCAGCCCCAGCACAGTCGCGGCTGGGCAGTCCTTTGAGGTGCTGTGGTCGTCGACCAACGCTGCGGGTTGCACCTCGTCCGGAGGCATACCCGATTCAGAATGGGGCGCCCTCGATGCCGCCCTTCCTCCCTCCGGAGAGGACAGCTTCACGGGCGAAGTTGGGCAGTTCACGTTCGACCTCAGTTGCGAGGGTATCGATCCCGCGCAAGCGCCCGCGACGGCACAAGCCAATCTGACGATCGTGCCCGGTGTGACGCTGTCCTCGAGTGAGGCCTCGGTGAGCGAGGGGGGTGGATTCACCTTGACGTGGTCTTCAGACGGTGCAACGAGCTGCACGGCGAGCGGCGGCGGCGCAAGCGGGACGCCGTGGTCCGGCTCCGTTGCCACCTCCGGACAGCTGACCGAGACTGCCTCCGTGAGTGGAACGTTCACCTACACGTTGGTTTGTAGCGGCGCAAACCTTTCGAGCGCTCCCCAACAGGTCACAGTCGCCGTTTCGGCTCGAAGCAGCGGTGGTGGTAGTGCCGGGGGAAGCGGAGGCGGTGGTGGCGCGATCGGCGTTCTGGAGCTCGCGGCGCTCGCCGCGTTGAAGAGTCTGAATCTACTGCGCCGGCGCAGCCACTCATCGACGCCGCGAAAACTGGCTCGATTTTCGGGCGGCTAACTCGCGCGGCAACCTATCGCATTTTCAGGACGATCACTCGATCGCTGCTCGGATCGGTAATTGGGCGCAGGGCCTTCACCCGATCGGCAACGACCGGCGGCGCGCCATTGCCCCAGCCCGAGCGTACGAAGGTCAAGACGCTCGCGATCTCGTCGTCGGTGAGCTGGACGCGAAATTGCGGCATGCGATAGGCGGCGGGCGCGCCTTTCACCACGATCGTTTGCGCGCCGTTCAAGACGAGGTTGACCAATCCCGAAGGATCGGTGTCGAGCACCTCCGGATTGCCAGCGAGGGGCGAAATGTAGGGTACCTGGCCCTTGCCGTCTGCACCGTGGCACGACACGCAATAGCCGCGATAAAGCGTTGCGCCGGGCCGATTGGGCTTGCCGCGCTCGAGCGCGGCTGTCGTCGCGCCGTCGTAGCCGTAGGCGGCTTGCTGCGCCGTGGCCGGGAGCGATTTCAGGTACATCACCATCGCGTTGAGGTCGTCATCGCTCAGATAGGGCGTACTGTTGTTGATGACGTCGAGCATCGAGCCGAAGGCGACGCCG
>JASHSR010000062.1 GCA_030038645.1 Gammaproteobacteria bacterium | reverse complement strand
AAGCGTGGGGCGCGATGGGCGCGCCCCTCCCGGCGGACGAGCAGGTGGAGCGCGAGCGGATCGCCGCGACGGGGAGCGTCGCCGTGCGGATCGTCGCGAGCGCGCCGGGACTCGCGGCGGTGCTGCGGATCGATCAGCTCATTGCGGCGGCGGCGCGCCGCACGCTGTGGCTGACCGATGCGTATTTCGCCGGCATTCCTCCCTATGTTCAGGCTCTGCACTCTGCGGCCCGCGACGGCGTCGATGTCCGGCTGCTCGTGCCGGGCGCGACCGACATTCCGGTGCTGCGGCCCCTGTCCGAGGCCGGATACCGGCCGCTGCTCGAGGCGGGCGTGAGAGTGTTTGAGTGGAAGGGATCGATGCTGCACGCCAAGACGGCCGTCGCCGACGGCCGCTGGGCCCGCGTCGGCTCGAGCAATCTCAACGTCGCGAGCTGGATCGGGAATTTTGAGCTGGACGTGGTCGTCGAGGACCCGACCGTCGCGACCGCGATGGAGCGGATGTATCTGTCGGACCTCGAGGGCTCAACGGAGATCGTGTTGCAGCGCAAGCGCCGGTTCACGGCGATGCCTTATCGGAGGCGGCAGCGGGTACGCTCGAGCCGGGGCGAGCGGGCGGACGCCGACGGCGGGCGCCGCGGGAGCGCGTCGCGAGCGGCTGCGGGAGCGTTGCGGATCGGCCGCACCGTCAGCGCCGCGCTGAGCGAGCAGCGAGTGCTCGCACCGACGGAGGCGCGCTTGGTCGCGGGGTTCGCGCTGGTGCTGGTGGCGCTCGCGGCGGTGATCGTGCTGTGGCCACTCGTCGCGGCGCTGCCGATCGCGACTCTGCTGCTCTGGGCGTGCCTTGCGCTGCTCGCCAAGGCGCGGGAGCTGCGGCGCGAGCGACGCGAGCGCGGGCTGCCGAAGACCGAGCTGGTCCGCACGGGCGGGGAGGCGGCCCGAGGGGCGCGGGCCGAGCCGCATGAGTGAGCGCGACCGCGCGGGCCGCTATCGGGGAGGCGTGCCGCCGAGAGCGAGGAAGAGCTGCGCCGTGTCGATGTACTGCCGGGCTTGCGCGCGCACCAGGCCGAGCTGCGCCGCGAGGCGTTGGCGCTGCGCATCGAGCACATCGAGCAGGCCGGAGTTGCCTGCGCGGTAGCTCTCCCGCGCGAGCTCGACGCTGCTCTCGGCGGCGGAGAGCGCGTTCGATTGCGCGGCGAGGAGCTCGGAGTCGTGGCGCAGAGCGTCGAGCAGGTCGGCGACCTGGCCGAACGACTCGAGGACGACCTGCTGGTATTGCGCGGCGGCTGCCCGCAGTTGATCCACCGCCGCGCGCCGCTCCGCGCGGAGCGTGCCGCCCTCGAACACGGGGGCGGTGATGCCGGAGATGAGCGTCCATGCGGCGTTCGAGCGGTCGAACAGCTGCTGGAACGGAATGGCTTGCAGGCCTCCCGTCGCGGTGAGCGTGATCTGGGGATACAGATTTGCGGTCGCGACGCCGACCGCCGCGGTCGCGGCGTGCAGCTGCGCTTCGGCAGCGAGGATGTCCGGGCGGCGGTGAGCCAGCTCGGAGGGCAGGCTCACCGGGACCTCGCGCGGCAGCGCGAGGTCGGTGAGCTCAAGCTGCGGTGCTGTCCAGTCGGCGGGAGCCTTGCCGATCAGCACGGCGAGCGCGTGGCGAGCCACGTCGAGCCGCTGGCGGACGGGCGGCAGCAGCGTCTCATCGCTCGCGAGCTGGCTTTGCGCCGTGAGCACGTCCACTCTCGAGACGGAGCCGTCCTCAAACTCCGTGCGCACGAGGTTGAGGTTGTCCCGATCCTCGCTCACGAGGCCCGAGATGGCCTCGATCTCGGCGCGGGCGGCGGCGGCATCCATCGCCTGCAGCACGACGCTGCCGGTGAGCGCGAGGTAGGCGGCGTCGGCCTCGCTCCGCTGATACTGAGCGAGCGCGCGCCGCTGCTCCACCGAGCGCGCGACGCCGCCCATGTAGTCGATCGTGTAGCTCACCGTCGCGCCGGCCGCGACGTAGCTGAACGGTGGCAGCACGAACAGCGAGCCCAAAAACTCCTTGCCGTACTTCTGCCGGCCGAGGCCGCCATTGAGACTCACTTGCGGATAGCTCGCGCCGGCTTCGGCCTTCACGAGCTCCTGCGCCTCATCGAGGGTCGCCCGGGCGACGGCGAGCGTGTGGTTGTCAGCGACCGCCTGACCGATGAGCTCATCGAGCTGCGGCGAGCGGAACAGCGTCCACCACCGCGCCGCGGGCGTGCCGCCGAGGAGGATGCGCTGCGCAAAGTCCGCCGTGCCCGCGGTCGGCACCTCGCCCGGCGCGCGCTCGCCATTTGAGTCGCTCGGGGCGGTGTACGCGGGCGGCTGGGGTGCGCTCGGCGGCTTGAAAGAGGGGCCGACCGTGCACGCGCAGAGAGCGGTGCACGCCGCGAGGCAGGCGGCGCGCTCGGCCGCGGCGCGGACTACCCGAGCGGCGTGAGCGGCGCGGGCGGCGGTTTTCAGAGATGCGGGCACTCTCATGGCGAGCGGCGTCAGTCGGCGATGAGGGTCGCCGCGGCGGGCGGGGCGCGCACCGAGCGCAGGATCAGGATCAGCGGGATCACCGCGAGCGTCACGAGCAGCAGCGCCTTGAAGTCATCGACGTAGGCGACCATCTGCGCCTGGCGTGTGATGAGTGCGTTGAGCGCCGCGAGGCCGTGGCTCGTGGACGGGTCGAAGGGCGTCAGCAGATTGAGGTGCTCGCGATAGCGGCTGACGTGCTCGGCGAGATTCGCGTGGATGGTCTGCGTGTTGCGCGTGAACATCGCCTGCATCGCCGAGATGCCGATGCTGCTGCCGATGTTGCGCAGCAGATTGAATATGGCCGTCCCCTCGTTGCGCAAATAGGCGGGGAGCGTCACGAAGGCGACGGCGGCGATCGGCACGTACGCGAAGCCCGTGCCGATGCCCTGCAGGAATCCGCTCCACACGACGAGCCGCTCGTCCATCTGCAGCGAGAAGCCGCACATGACCCAGAGCGACAGGGCCGTCATGCCGAGGCCGGCCGTGATGAGCAGCCGCGTATCGACGCGGCCGAAGAGCCGCCCGACGAGCGCCATGGTGATGAACGCGCCGATTCCACGCGGAGCGGTGACGATACCGGTCTTCGTGGCAGGATAGCTCATGAGGTCCTGCAGCATCGGCGGCAGCAGCGCGAGCGTCGAGAACAGCACCACGCCGATGACGAAGATGAAGAGGTTGCCGACGGCGAAGTTGCGATCGCGGAACAGGGAGAGGCTCACGAACGGATGGCGCGCGGTGAAGGTGTGGACGATGAACAGATAGAGCGACATGGCGCAGACGGCCCCCTCGATGCAGATCTCGGGGGAGCTGAACCAGTCGAGGAGCTGGCCTCGATCGAGCATGATCTGCAGGGCGCCGATGGCGGTGCTGAGCGTCGCGAAGCCGAAGAAGTCGAACGGCGTATTGCGCCTCGGCACCTCCCGCAGGAAGGTGAGGACGCCGATGAGCGAGAGGATCCCGAAGGGGACGTTGATGTAGAAGACCCAGCGCCAGCTGTAATTGTCCGTGAGCCAGCCGCCCAGCATCGGGCCGAGGATGGGCCCGACGAGCACGCCCATGCCCCAGACCGCCGTCGCGCGGCCGTGGCGCTCGGGCGGGTTGATGTCGAGCAGCACGGCCTGCGAGAGCGGCACGAGCGCCGCGCCGCCGACGCCCTGCAGCGCGCGATCCACCACGATCGCGCCGAGCGATTGGGCCATGCCGCACAGGGCCGACATGAGCGTGAAGAACGCAACCGACCCCGCGAGCACTTTCTTCTGGCCGTACTGGCCGGCGAGCCAGCCCGAGAGCGGCGTCATGATGGCGGATGCGACGATGTAGGAGGTGAGCACCCACTCCATCTGATCGAGCGTCGCCGAGAGGCTGCCGCGGATGTGCGGGAGGGCGACGTTGGCGATCGTGGTATCGATCGACTGCAGCATCGAGGCGAGCATCACCGAGACGGTGATGGGCACGCGGTAGGCGGCGGCCTTCGAGTCCATGCGCAGGAGGGGCGCGCCCGGCGCGCCTACTCGGCCGGCCGGGCGGGTGATGCGGGACTCGCCTGCTCGCTCGCCTCGGCGGCCGAGCCGAACAGATGGCGCTGGTACTGGGTATCTACGGTCACCGAGGCGCTGAGGCCCGATCGCAGAGCGGGAAGCTCGCCCTCGAGCTGCAGGCGCACGGGCAGCCGCTGGACGACCTTCACCCAGTTGCCGGTCGCATTCTCGGGCGGGAGCAGCGAGAACTGCGCGCCGGTGCCGGGACTCACGCTCGCGACCGTCGCCCGGAAGGTCCGGTCCGGGTACGCGTCGATGCGGATCTGCGCGGATTCCCCCGCGCGCACGTGCGTGAGCTGCACTTCCTTGAAGTTCGCCTCGATCCAAACGTCGTGCGTGGAGACGAGCGCGAACGCGGGAGTCGCGGCGTTGATGTAGTCGCCGACCTGAATCTGCTCGACGCGCGTGACGATACCGTCGGCCGGCGCCGGAATCACGGTGTATGAGAGGCTGAGGAGAGTGCGATCGAGGTCGGCCTGCGCCTGCTCGACGGTCGGGTGGTGGTCCACCGGC
>JASHSR010000061.1 GCA_030038645.1 Gammaproteobacteria bacterium | reverse complement strand
ACTGCCGTCCCGCGCCCGGCGTCCGACCCGGCCCGACCGGCCGCGGCCCCGGCGCTCCGAATCAGAACGCCGCGCGCAGAATGGCGCGCGCGTCGTCCTCGGTCACCGGCTTGGGATTTTTCGCGACGGTCGCGTTCGACGAGCTGAGCTTTGCGACGGCCTCGATGTCGTCCGCGCTCACGCCGCACTGAGACAGGCGCGCGGGCAGGCCCACGCGGGCGCGCAACTCGTCGATGGCGCGCGCTGCATCGCCGTCCTGCCGCCCCAAGGCGCGGGCGAGGCGCGCGATCGCCTCGGGCACCGCGTCCGCGTTGAATCGCGTGGCGTGGGCCAGAATCACGGCATTGGCCAAGCCGTGGGAGATTCCCGTGCGGCCGCCGACCATCTGTGCGAGGCCATGATGCACGCCCATGGAGGCGTTCTGCAGGCAGCGGCCGGCGAGCAACGCCGCTCCGAGCATGGCCTCTCGCGCCTCCAAATCGCGCGGCTGCTCGACGACGCGGGGTAGCCACCGATGAATCTGCGCGGCTCCCGCGAGCGCGAGGGCCTCCGCCTCGACCGTGCGCGCCGGCGACCAGGCGACCTCGACACAGTGCGCGAGCGCATTCATGCCGGTCTCCGCGCTCGCGCGCGGCGGCAGATCGAGCGTCGCCTCCGGATCGTAGATCACGGCCGCCGGAGCGAGGGTCGGCCCGCCGGCGCCGGATTTGCGGCGCGCCGCCTCGTCGGTGACGCCGAAGAACGGTGTGAGCTCCGCGCCCGAGTAGGTCGTCGGAACGCTCATGTGCGGAATCGCCGGCCGATCGAAGCAGGACTTGCCGGGCCCGCCCCGCTCCTGCTCCGCGTGGTAGCACACCGCCTTGCCGAGATCCGTTGAGGACCCGCCGCCCAAGCTGACGACCGCCTCGATGCGCTCGTCGCGGACCCGCTCCGAGGCGGCTCGGACGGCGCTCTCCGGAACGTGGGGCCGCGCCCCGTCGAACACCGCGACCAGCATCGCGCCCAGGCTCTGCACGAGCCGCCTGCCAGCCGCCGACTCGCGGCCTCGCGCCGAGGTGACGAGCAGCATGCGTCCGGCGCCGAGCTCGCGCGCCTCGCGACCGGCGTCGTCGATCGCGCCGCAGCCGAAATGCAGCCGCTGCGCGTAGCTCACATGAGTCCAGCGAGTCCCGCCCATCGGCCGATTGTAGTCCCGCGCCGACCTGCGCCGCCCTCTTTTGACTCGGGTCCACACCGCCACCATACTCGCGCGGCATGTCCGTGCCCGCGCCGTTCGAGGTCTACGCCATTCGCTACGCGACGGTCGAGCGGCGCGCCGCCGAGAACTTCATCGGCGGCGACCCGCACGAGACCGCGGCGCGCATGGACTACTTCGTCTGGCTCGCGCGCCGCGCCTCCGAGGTCGTCGTGATCGATACCGGCTTCAACGAGGCGGCGGCGAGGAGGCGGCGGCGGCAGTTCCTGCGGTCGCCGGTCGAGGGCCTGCGGCTGCTCGACGTGGATGTCGCCAGCGTGGAGGACGTGATCCTCACCCACCTTCATTACGATCACGTCGGGAACTTCGACCTCTTCCCGCGCGCGCGCTTCCACCTGCAGGACCGCGAGTTGGCGTACGCGACCGGCCGTTACATGGCGACGGAGTTCTTCGCGGCCGCCTACGAAGTCGACGAGGTCGTCGCGATGGTGCGCAACGTCTACGGCGGCCGCGTCCGCTTTCACGAGGGCGACGCGGAGATTGCACCGGGGCTCACCGTGCATCTCGTGGGCGGCCACACGCGCGGGCTGCAGGTCGTGCGTCTCTGGACGCGCCTCGGATGGCTCGTGCTCGCCTCGGACGCGAGCCACTACGCCGCCAACATGGATGCCGAGCGGCCCTTCCCGATCGTCGCGGACGTAACGCAAATGGTCGACGGTTGGCAAAGGCTGCGCGAGCTCGCGACCGACCCGCGGTACATCATCCCCGGGCACGACCCGGTCGTGATGCAGCGCTACCGCGCCCCCACCCGCGCTCTCGAGGGCATCGCCGTGAGGCTGGACGCCGAGCCGGCCGGCTGAGAAGCTGGGCGGCACGCGCGGCGGCAGCCGGTCACGCGAGGGGAGCAGGACATGGCGATACTCGACGATCGGGGCGAGACGCCCCCGAAGGGGTTCAAGCGCCACGAGTACTCGGTCAACGGCGTCAAGACGGTCGTCCACGTGGGTGGACAAGGCCGTCCGGTCGTGTACTGGCACGGCGCCGGCGCGTGGCACGGCATCGACTTCGCCCGCCCGTGGACGGAGCGCTTCAAGGTGATCGCGCCGTTCCACCCCGGGTGGGGCGACTCCGGCGACGATCCGCGCATGGACTCGATGAGCGAGTATTTGCTGCACTATCTCGACCTGTTCGATCAGCTCAATCTGGTGCAGTTCGACCTCGTCGGCTTCTCGCTCGGCGGCTGGATGGCGGCGGAGTTCGCCGTGGCGCACAGTCATCGGGTACGCAAGCTCGTGCTGGTCGCCCCGGCCGGAATCGCCGATCCGGAGCATCCCGGCCCGCCGATGGGGTCGTGGTCGCTCGATGAGATGTATTCCTACCTGGTGAGCGACGTGGCCCTCCTGCGGCCGTATCTGCCACGCCGTGCCGAGGATACGCAGCGCCATGCCGCCGCCATCGCGCGCGAGCTGCAATCGGCAGGCAGGCTCCTCGGCCGGGGCGCATTCAATCCGAGGCTCGATCGTTGGCTGCATCGGGTGACCATGCCGACGCTGCTCGTGTGGTCGAGGGCCGACCGGATCGCGCCGTTCGGCAGATCCGCGAAATGGATGGAGCTGCTGCCCAACGCGAAGCTCGCGGAGTTCGAGAAGGCCGGGCACCTCGTGCTCGATGAGCTCGAGGAGGCGCGCGAGTGCGTCGCCCGATTCCTCGCATGAAGCTCTACTCCGCCCAGGACGGAAGCGAGCTGATGCGCATCGAGTCCCTCGAGCGCGACGGCGATCAGCTCCTCATCCGCGGCAAGGCCTTCGGAGCCATGCCGCTCGCCGCGAAGCTCCGGCCGGACGAGGCGCGCAAGGGCCTGAGGCTCCTCAACGCGCGCCTCGTGCTGTTCCTGCTCACCCTGCCGTTCCGGCGCGCGTGAGGCGCGCGGAGCCGCCGGCGCGCCGAGGCGCTACCGCGTCGAGCCCTGGCCCTTCACCGCCACGGCGCCGGGATTGCTCAGCACGAAGAGCACCACTCGCCGATTCTTGGCACGCCCCTCGGCGGTTGCGTTGCTCGCCACCGGGTCGGCCTTTCCATAGCCCCGCGCCGTGAGCTGGCCCGGGTCCACACCCTGTTGCACCAGATAGTCGCGGACGGCGTCCGCGCGGCGCTGCGAGAGCCTCAAGTTGTAGCGGACGGAGCCGACGCCGTCCGTATAGCCCTGGATCTCGACCTTGAGGCCCGGATGCTCCTTGAGCCCGCTCGCCGTGTCGTCGAGGACCGGCCGGGAGGAGTCCGTCAGATCGGCGGAGTTGAACGCGAACGTGACTCCGACCAACGTGACCGAGCCTCGCGTCGGAATGATGATGTGGTGAGTCTCGGGCGGCGGAGGCG
>JASHSR010000060.1 GCA_030038645.1 Gammaproteobacteria bacterium | reverse complement strand
GAAAATGTAGCTCACATTGCGATGCGTCTGCACCGCCGCGCGAAGCTGGCGCTCCGCCGCGACTCCTCCCGCCGTCACGAGCTGCTGAAACTCATCCAGCACCACGGCGACCGGCTTGCCGGCATCCTTGGCCATGCCGTTGATGCCGTCGAGCACGTCCATGAGGAGCGGCAGTTCCGACCTTTGGGCACGGCGCTCCAAGCCGAAGCCGACCGACAGGCTCTGCTCCACCAGATCGTACTTGACCTCCGGTTTCAGCGCGCCGAAGAAGCGTTGGATCCGGCGGCTGGCCGTCGCGCCGATCTTCTCGATCGGACCGGACAATGCCCGCAGCGCCCCCGACATGAGCGCACTCGCAAGCAGCTCGACGCTCTCGAACTTCTCGGCGTCATACATGAGCACCGCAGCCCCTTCACGCTCGAGCCGACGCTGCACGACGTTGAGAAGCGAAGTCTTTCCAAAGCGCCGCGGACCGATCAGGAAGACTCTCTCTGCATTGAGGACCGCGCTCCTCAGGCGGCGGATCTCCTCCTCCCTGTCGACGATGGCTTCGGGCGCCACAGCCTGTCCGAACTCGAATGGATTGCCGCCTACCCGCCACGACTTCTCGGTCATGATCAGCCCTTCGCCATACGCCTCCGCATATTATACCATTTAGCATTATGCTGATTGGATAATGTGAGAATGGGCTTTTACCCGCGGGATTCGCGAAGTTCTCATTATCCGATTGGCATGATGCTAAATGGCATAATGATGGCTGGCTCCGTCCCGGGGGCGCCATCAGCCGTCGGGCGTGATCAGCCCCGCTGCGCCCGCGCCTCGATCCGCTCGACGGCGCTCGCGAGCCGCACGGCGGGGTCCGACGCATCCGCGGCCGTGAAGCCGAGCTGCTGCACGAGCCCGTCCGACAGCCGATAGATCCACGCATGCACGGAGAGCGGCTGCGCTCTGCGCCACGCGTCCTGCGCGATCGTCGTGCGGCACACGTTGTGCGCCTGCTCGAGCACGTTGAGCTCACAGAGCCGGTCGGCCCGGCGGGCCGGATCGCGCTCGCGCGCGAGCACCGCGCGGCGGCGCTCGGCCACGTCCTGGATGTGCCGCAGCCAGTTGTCGATGAGCCCGAGCGGCGTCGCGCGCTCCGCGGCGGCGATGCCGCCGCAGCCGTAGTGCCCACACACGATCACGTGCTCGACGCGCAGGACATCCACGGCGTACTGCAGCACCGAGAGGCAGTTGAGATCGGTGTGGACGACGAGATTCGCGACGTTCCGGTGCACGAAGAGCTCTCCGGGCAGGAGGCCCACGATGTCGTTCGCCGGCACGCGGCTGTCGGCGCAGCCGATCCACAGATACTTCGGCGCCTGCTGCTCGATGAGCCGCCGGAAGAACGCCGGATCCTCCCGCACGGAGCCCTCCGCCCAGCGCCGGTTGCCGGCGATGAGATGGTCGAGCGCCCGAGACTCCGATTCGTGCTTCATGTGCGGCTACACCCCGAGCGTGACGCTCACCGGGCAATGATCGCTTCCCATGACGTCCGCGTGGATCTCCGCGGCCTTCACGGCGCTGCGCAGCTTCGGCGACACGAGGATGTAGTCGATTCTCCATCCGACGTTGCGCGCCCGGGAGTTGGCGAAGTGGCTCCACCACGTGTAATGGCCCTTGCCCTGCTCGAACAGGCGCAGCGTATCGACGAAGCCCGCGTCGATCAGGTGCTGGAATCCCTCGCGCTCCTCGTCCGTGAACCCTTTCTTGCCGCGGTTGGGCCCGGGGTTGGCGAGGTCGAGCTCCGTGTGGGCCACATTGAGATCGCCGCAGAACACGACGGGCTTGCGCACCTCGAGCTGCTTGCAGTAGGCGAGGAACGCCGGATCCCAGTGCTTGTGGCGCAGCGCGAGGCGGCTCAGGTCGTCCTTGGCGTTCGGCGTGTAGACCGTGACGACGTACAGGCGCGCGAGCTCCACCGTGATGACGCGCCCTTCCTCGCTGCTATCCCGCTCGAGCTCGTCCGCGAACTTGAACCGCTCGGCGAAATCCTTCGGAAAGCCGTTGACGACGGCGAGCGGCTGCTCCTTCGAGAAGATCGCGGTCCCCGAGTAGCCCTTCTTCACCGCGGAGTTCCAGTACTCGTGATAGTCGGCCAGATCGATCTCGATCTGGCCGCGCTCGGCCTTCGTCTCCTGCAAGCAGAGCACGTCGGGACGATGATCCGTCACGAAGCGCTGGAACAGCCCCTTCTTCACCACGGCGCGAATGCCGTTCACGTTCCAAGAGTAGATCTTCATCCGGTCGCTTCCGGTTGCCGCGGCTCCCGAGCCCGTCGCTCGGCCGTATGACGAATAATCGCATGCTTTGGGGCCTTTAGCGCGTGGCGGCGGCGCCCGGCGCCCCCCAGAATGCCTCGAGGGCTCGAGAGCCCGCCGGCTCGCAGGCGGGCGGCCCCCTGAGAGTTCATCCATGGCGATTCGTGAATGGCCGAAGCGGGAGCGGCCGCGCGAGAAGCTCCTCGAGCGCGGCTCGGAGGCCCTGTCGGACGCCGAGCTCATCGCCGTCCTGCTCGGGTCGGGGGTTCGAGGCAGCTCTGCCGTCGATCTGGCGCGCAATCTCATCGCGCGATTCGGCTCCATACGCGAGCTGCTGAGCGCGGAGCGAGGCGAGTGCCTGAGCCAGCTCGGCCTGGGGCCCGCGCGCTACGCGCTGCTCCGCGCGGCGCTCGAGCTCGCCCGGCGCCATCATCTCGATCGGCTGCGCGCCGGACCGCTGGTCGCGAGCCCGGAGACGACGCGAGAGTTCCTGCTCGCGCAGCTGCGCGACCGGCCGTACGAGGTCTTCTGCTGCATGCACCTCGACAGCCGGTACCGGCTCATCACGTTCGAGGAGCTGTTCCGCGGCACCGTGGACGGGGCGAGCGTCCACCCCCGCGAGGTCGTGCGTCAGGCGATGACGCACAATTCGGCCGCGCTGATCTTCGCGCACAATCATCCCTCGGGCGTCGCCGAGCCCAGCCAAGCCGACGAGCTGATCACCCGCCGGTTGCGCGACTCGCTGGCGCTCGTCGATGTGCGGGTGTTGGACCACATCGTCGTGGGCGACGGGGCCTGCATCTCCTTCGCAGAGCGCGGTCTCCTTTGACGGGAGGCCGCCTCGCTTGCACGGCCGTAGCGGCGAGGCGCTCCCCCCGCAGCCGCGCATCCGCGAGGGCTCGGACACAGCTTGGCGCCACCCCGCACATTAGTATCCTTGACAATAGTTGCCATGGAAACTAATATGACGCCCATGACGATCCGATCCACCGCCAACGTCAGCGCGCTCGCGAGTCACACCGGCTTCTGGCTGAGGCTCGTGTCCAATCACGTCTCGCACAGCTTCGCGCGCAAGCTCGCCGGCAGCGGCGCGACGGTCGCCGAGTGGGTGATCCTCAGGGAGATCTTCGAGGCCCGCGAGACCTCTCCCGGACGGCTTGCCGCGTCGACGGGATTGACTCGCGGGGCGGTATCGAAGCTGGTCGACCGCCTGGTCCGCAAGGGCCTCGTGAGCCGAAGCGAGGCGGATCGGGACCGCCGGTTCCAAGACGTGGAGCTCACCGCTGCGGGCCGTGCATTGGTGCCCCGACTCGCGGCACTGGCCGATCGCAACGACCGGGAGTTCTTCTCCCGGCTCTCGGCGAGGGAGCGGGAGGCGCTCGTGGCCACGCTCAAGAAGCTCGTCGCCCTCCACGACCTGAAGGGAATGCCCACGACGTGAGCCGGATGACGACGTGAAGTGAATGACGACTCGCTGCGGCGAGTGCCACCCCACCGACGACAGTCGAGTGACGACCGGAAGGAGATTGCCATGACCATCACCGCGACCAAGACGATCCAGATCGGCCGCTCTGCCGTCGAGGGCTTCGATTTCATCGCCGATCCCGAGACCATGCCCCAGTGGGCCATCCACAACGTGAAGGCCATCCGCAAGCTCGAGGGTGGTCGCTGGGAGATGGAGACTCCGCGCGGCAAGGCCATTCTGGTTCCCCGCTACGAGCGCGCGGGCGGCATCCTCGATCACGAGTTCATCGACTCGGACGAGGGCGTCTGGCGAGTGAGCGCGCGCATCGTGCCAGCCGGGCCGTCCGAGTCCGTCTACATCATGACCCTCCCGAAGCCGGACCCCATGCCGGCGGAGGTATTCGAGGCCGGCATGCGCCTGATGGACGATGAGCTCGCGGCTCTCAAGCTCTGCATCGAGTCCCGGCCCGCGAGACAGTCCGCGCCGCCGCGCGGATCGAGCGCCGCCGTTCGACTCGTCGAAGCCCTGTACGAAGGATTCCGCCGCCGCGACATGGCTGCGGTCTTCGGATTGCTCTGCGAGGACGTGGAGCTCGAGCAATCGCTCTCGCTCCCCTGGGGCGGCTCCTATCGCGGACACGACGGCGCACGCCGGTTCTTTGGACAGCTCGGCTCCCACGTCAGCTCGGCGCTGACGTTCGAGCGGCTCATCGACGCCGCAGATCACGTCGCCGCCGTCGGGTGGACCGAGGGGACCGTGAATGCGACCGGCGCCCGCTTCCGCGTCCCGGTGGTCCACCTGTGGCAGATCCGGGACGGCAAGATCGCGCGCGCGGAGTTCTACATCGATCACCCGAGGATGCTGGAGGCGCTCGCGAGAAAGTGACGCGGCGGATCTGATCGGCGCCTGCCAAGCGTCAAGTGTCACTCTGACGCCCCGCTGCCGGCCGCCTCGCGCTCGACGTACACCTTGAGGCGAGCCATCGCTCGCTCCCAGCCCACGCGCAGGCGCAGGTAGATCGCATCCCACGCCGAGTCGACCGGGATGCCGGAGCCGAGCAGGCGAACGA
Source organism: Gammaproteobacteria bacterium (assembly GCA_030038645.1). Lineage (GTDB taxonomy): Bacteria > Pseudomonadota > Gammaproteobacteria > Steroidobacterales > Steroidobacteraceae > JASHUC01. Next base: position 11,197 of record JASHSR010000060.1, on the reverse strand, counting down.
CCATCGCCTTGCGCGACGCGTCGAGCACGAAATCGTCCACGACGGCGCTGTCGGTGGGCGGCAGATCGGGCGAGGGCAGATGAATGAGGCGCATTCGCCGTGGGGGATTGTAAACGTCGATATGCGCCTCGAATTCCGTGACGCGATCCACACTCGCTCGGAACGAGCCGCCCTGGCGGGCGTCGATCTTCGCGCCGGCCGAGCACCACCGGCTCAGCGCGGCGGACGTCGTCAGCGCAACCCAGACCACCGGCGCGGACGCCGTCACGTCGATTCGATGCGCGTATCCCCGTGTGCGGCCAGTCATATCCGCGATTTTGCCACGCAACCACTGTGACGTATCACTCGGACGGCACACGGCTTCTTCCCCACTATGCAATGGGGCGCTGGCTGTGCCTGCTCGGCCTGCGGACGCCCGGCGTACTGCGACGCGGGCGCCCTTTTGAAATCCTGACTCATGTGGTACCCCACGAAAAGCGTGTCGGAGCGCCCGTCCGATCCCGGTCCCGAGGTCCGCGTGCGGCCGATATGGCTCGTCGGGCTGTCGTTCGCGATCTTCCTCGTCGATCTTTGGGTGCCGCTCGGATCCGGAGCGGGAGTCGGCTACATCGCCGTCGTGCTGGCGAGCCTGTGGAGTCCGCGCGCCCGCTACACGTGGATCGCAGCCGCCGTGTGCACGGCGCTCACGCTCGCGAGAGTCGCCGCTCCGCACACGGCGCTCGTGTGGTCGGTCCTCGCCGACCGCGCGCTGGCGCTCTTCGCCATCTGGACGGTCGCCTCGCTCAGCGTCTGGCAGAAGCGCACGACGCTCGCGCAGACGCTCGCGCAGGGCGAAGCGGCGCAGGCCCTGAGGACCAACGCGGCACTGAAGGCCGCGCTCGCGCGAACGGAAGCGGCGGAGGCTCAGCTGCGCAGGGGGCAGCGGCTGCTCGACACGGTCGCGACGATGGCCCGGATCGGCGGATGGGAGATCGACCTCGCGACCATGACGCCGATCTGGTCGCAGGAGGTCTACCGGATCCACGAGGTCGATCCCTCCACTCCGCTCGAGCTCTCGAGCACGATCGACTTCTACGCGCCCGAGGCGCGCCCGGTCGTGGAGAAGGCGCTGAAGGACACCATCGAGCACGGAATCTCCTTCGACCACACCGTTCCGTTCATCACGGCGACGGGGCAGAGGCGCTGGCTGCGCGCGATCGGAGTGGCCGAGCGCACCAACGGCGTGACGACCCGGCTCTCCGGCGCATTCCAGGACGTGACCGATCAGCACGAGATCCAGGTGCGCTTCGCGCGCGCCTCGCGCTCGAGCTCCGAGGGGCACTGGGATTACGACTTTGGCACCGAGACGGTGTGGTGCTCGGCGACGCACGAGGAGCTGCTCGGGTACCCGCCTCGCGATGCGCGCATCCTCGCGAGCGACTTTCGCGCCCGCGCGCATCCCGAGGATCAGCCGAAGATCGCGGCGGCGTTCCAGCAGCACATCACGGACGGCACGCCCTACGACGTGCAGGTGCGGATGCAGACGGCGAGCGGCGCGTGGCGCTGGTTCCGCACGCGCGGCGCCGTCGAGCGCGACGAGCTCGGCCGGCTCACGAGCTTCGCCGGCTCGCTGATCGACGTTCACGAGGAGCGGCAGGCGCAGGAGGAGCTGCGGCGAGTGCGCGGGCGCCTCGAGCGGGCCATCCACGGCACCCAGGACGGGCTGTGGGAATGGGACATCGCGAGCGACATGATGTGGCTGTCGCCGCGTCATTGCGAGCTGCTCGGCTATCCCGAGCGCGAGCTCACCGCGCCCCGAGAGAGCATGACCGCGCGCGTTCATCCCGACGACCAGCCGCGCATCGCCGAGATGACGCAGGCCCATTTGGCGCTCGGCGCGCCCTACGACGTCGAGGTGCGGATGCGGACCGAGAGCGGCGACTACCGCTGGTTCCGCATCCGGGGAAAGGTGGAGCGGGACGAGGCAGGCCGTCCGTTGACGCTCTCGGGCTCGATGCAGGACATCACGCCCACGAAGACGGCCGAAGCCGCGCGCATCGAGGCGGAGGAGCGCCTCGAGCGCGCCATCCGCGGCAGCTCCGACGGCTTCTTCGATTACCTCGTCGCCGAGGACCGCATGTGGTACTCGCCCCGCATCCGCGAGATGCTCGGCTACGGTGCGGATGAGCCCATGCCGCACCTGCTCGCCGAGCTGATGACTCCCGAGGACCGGGAGCGCGTCGCGGAGGCGATGCGGCGGCATTTCGAGGAGGGCGCTCCTCACGATGTGACCTACCGGCTTCCGACTCGGTCGGGCGAGTGGCGCTGGTTCCGCGCCCGCGGCCGGTGCGAGCGGGACGCGCAGGGCAAGCCGACGCGGTTCTCCGGCTCCATCCAGGACATCACGACTCAGCGGGAGGCGGAGGCGGCGCTGGTTGCCGCCAAGGAGGCCTCCGCCGCCGCGAACCGCGCGAAGAGCGAATTCCTCGCCAACATGAGCCACGAGATCCGCACGCCGATGAACGGAGTGCTCGGCATGACGGAGCTGCTGCTCGACACCTCCCTCGAGCCGGTCCAACGCGAGTTCGCGGAGACGATCCGCGCGAGCGCGACCTCGCTGCTCGGCGTCCTCAACGACATCCTCGATTTCTCCAAGATCGAGGCCGGCAAGCTCGAGATCGAGCAGGTCGAGATGGACGTGCGGGAATGCGTGGAGGACGTGGGCACGATGATGGCCGTCCAGGCCGTGGCGAAGAATCTCGAGCTGATCGTCAACGTCGATCCCTCCATCCCGGACCTCGTGCTGGGCGATCCGCATCGCCTGCGGCAGATCCTGACCAACCTCACCGGCAACGCCGTCAAATTCACGCACCAGGGCGAGATCGTCGTCGAGGCCGCCGTCGCCGCCGCGCAGGCCGGGAGCGTGCTGCTGCGCTTCGAGGTTCGCGACTCCGGCGCCGGCATGTCCGCGGAGGTGCTGAGCCGGCTGTTCCAGCCGTTCGTGCAGGCGGACGCTTCCACCACGCGCCACTACGGCGGGACGGGGCTCGGCCTCTCGATCGTGAGACGGCTCGTCGAGCTGATGGGCGGCGAGGTGGGCGTCACGAGCGAGCTCGGCAAGGGCTCGACGTTCACGTTCACGCTGCCGTGCCGGCTGGTCGAGGGCGTCGCGAGCTCCGCGACGCCGGCGCCGGTGAGCCCGCGGGACCGGCGCGTGCTCGTCGTGGACGACAATCAAACCAATCAGCGCGTGCTCTGCGGGCAGCTGCGGCCGGCGGGATACATCGTCGAGACCGCGGGCAGCGCCGCGGATGCGCTGCGCGAGCTCCTCGAGTCCGCGCGCGCCGGCAGTCGCTTCGACGTGGTGATCGCCGACGATCAGATGCCCGACTGCGACGGCGGACAGCTCGCGATGCGCCTGAGATCGATTCCCGAGCTCGGCGACCCGCAGCTCATCATGCTCACCTCGCTCGACCGCCACGGCAACGTGCAGCGCTTGCAGGAGCTCGGGTTCGCCGGCTACCTCACCAAGCCGGTCCGGGGACGGGAGCTGCGGGCCTGCGTCGAGCAGGTGCTCGAGCTGGACTCGAGCCCGGCCGCCGCGTCGCTGCCTCGCATGATCACGCGCGGCTCGCTCGCCGCCGACAGGGGGCCGGGTCGATACCGCGGACACGTGCTGGTCGTGGAGGACAACTCCGTCAACCAGCAGGTCACGCGGCGCTTCCTCGAGCGGCTCGGATGCGACGTGGACGTCGCCGAGAACGGCCAGAGAGCGGTCGAGTTCTGCGCGCGGACGCGCTACGACTTGATCCTGATGGACGTACAGATGCCCGTCATGGACGGCCTCGCCGCGACGCGCGAGATCCGCCGGCACGAGGCCGGGCGCCGTACCCCGATCATCGCCCTGACGGCGAGCGCCATGACCGACGAGCTCGAGCGATGCATCGCCGCGGGCATGGACGGCTTGCTCACCAAGCCGCTCGAGCCGGTGCGGCTCGGCGAGACCCTCGCGCGGCACGGCCTCGGAGGCGAGGGCGCGACGATCGCCTCGCTGCCGCTGCTGCGGCCCGCCGTGCAGGCGATCGACCTCGCCCGGCTGCGCGCCATCGTCGGCGAGGACCCCGACTTCGTGCAGGAGCTGTGCCGCACGTTCCTCGCCAGCAGCGGCCGGATCGTCGATGAGCTGCGCCGCGCGCTCGCGGCGGGCGACCGCGCGCTGCTCGGCACGCTCGCCCACAAGCTGAAGGGCGGCAGCGGCAGCGTCTGCGCGCAGCGGGTGGGTGACCTCGCGGCGGTGCTCGAGCGCAGCTCCGCCACGCGGTCCACGGCGGATCTGCGGGAGCTGGTCGAGCAGATCGTCGCCGCGATCCGGGAATGCGCCGGCTTCATCGAGGCACAGGTGGCATGAGCGCGGAGCCCCCCCTCAGATTGCTGCTCGTCGAGGACGAGCCCACGCAGCTGCTGCTGATGCAGCGCCTGCTGCGCCGCGCGGGCTACGCCGTCGAGACGGCGAGCAACGGCGAGGAGGCGCTCGAGAAGATCTCGAGCGGCCGCATTCAAATGATCGTGACGGATTGGGACATGCCCGGCATGGACGGCGTCACGCTCTGCCGGCGGGTGCGCGAGGCGCAGCCCCAGCTCCCCGGCTATCTCTACGTCCTGCTGCTCACGGGTCACAGCTCGACGGAGAGCCTCGTGACCGGGCTCGAGGCGGGCGCGGACGATTACATCCGCAAGCCGCCGAACGAGGCGGAGCTGCTCGCGCGGCTGAAAGCCGGACAGCGCGTCGTGCGACTCGAGCAGTCGCTGCGCGAGGCGAAGGACAAGATTCAGCAGCTGTCCATCACCGATCCGCTCGTCGGCACCTACAACCGCCGCTATTTGAACGATCAGCTGATCCACGAGGTGGAGCGGGCGCGCCGCTACGCCCGGCCGCTCGCCGCGGTCATGGCGGATCTCGACTTCTTCAAGAAGATCAACGACCAGCACGGGCACCAGATCGGCGATGACGTGCTGCGCGGCTTCGTCGATCTCGCGAAGCTCTCCATTCGCCAATCGAGTGATTGGATCGCGCGCTACGGCGGCGAGGAGTTCGTGGTGGTGCTGCCGGAGACCGACGTTCCCGGAGCCGCGAGGACCGCGGAGAAGATCCGCAGCTGCTGCGCCACGACGCCGTTCGCGACCGCCGCCGGCGGGCTCGTCGTCACGGCGAGCTTCGGTGTCGCCGCGCTCGAGGCCGGCGGATCCATCGCGAGCGCGGCCGAGTCGCTCCTGCGCCAGGCCGATGGCGCGCTCTATCGCAGCAAGCACGAAGGCCGCAACCGCGTGACGATCGCCGGCGGGCCGAAGCCCGACCGCCACTCCTAAGCGGAGCGTCCGGCTCTCGAGGCGGCCCAGGCGATCGGCGCGAGCGAGATCGCGACGATCGCGAGGGTGACGAGGCCGAAGTGGCTCTTCACGGCGGGGATGTTTCCGAAGAGATAGCCGCCCCAGATGAACAGCGCCGTCCAGGCGAGGCCGCCCGCGACGTTGTAGGCCTGGAAGCGCGCGTACCGCATGCGCCCGATGCCCGCGACGAACGGCGCCACGGTACGGATGATGGGCATGAAGCGGGAGAGGACGATCGTCATCGCGCCGTAGCGCGCGAAGAAGCCCTCGGTACGGCGCAGATGCTCGATCCGCAGCAGGCGGTAGCGGCCGGTGAACGCCCGCGGGCCGATGAAGCGGCCGACCGCGTAATTGACGCTGTTGCCGAGCACGGCCGCCGCCGCGAGCAGCGCCCAGCTGAAGGGCGCCGTCAGCGTATGGCTCGTGTCGGCCGCGGCGAGCGCGCCGGTCGCGAAGAGCAGCGAGTCACCGGGAAGAAAGGGCGTGACGACGAGCCCGGTCTCGGCAAAGATGACGACGAACAGCAAGGCGTAGATGGCCGTGTGGTACTCGGCCGTGAGCGCCGCGAGGTGGCGATCGATGTGCAGCGCCACGTCGAGAAGCCGCAGCGCCGCATCGAGAATCGCATGCATCAGGGCACGGGCGCCATCGCCATCGCAACATCGTCGGCGCGCGAGCGGCGGGCTCCCGCCTCGAGCGCGCGGAGCGCGATGCGCACCTCGGGGTCGCGGCTCGCGAGCGGCGCACCGCCCGAGTCGAGGTCGGCCGGCCGCTGCGCGTGCTCGACGACCAGATCGGGCAAGATACCTTTCCCGTTGATCGACACGCCCGAGGGCGTGAAATAGCGGGAGGTCGTCAGCTTCAAGGCGCCCCGCGACAGCGGCATGACGGTCTGCACCGTGCCCTTGCCGTACGTGCGCTGGCCCACGATCTCGGCCCGGCCGTGATCCTTCAGCGCGCCGGCGACGATCTCGGCCGCCGATGCGGTGCCGCCGTCCACCAGCACGACCATGGGCGCGCCATTAAGGACGTCCCCCGGAGTCGCGTCCATCCGAAATCGCGCATCGGGCGTGCGGCCGTCCGCGGTCACGATCACACCGTGATCCAGAAAGGCGTCCGCGACGGCAACGCCCGACTCGAGCACCCCGCCCGGATTGTCCCGCAGATCGAGCACCAGACCCTTCAGGCCCGCGGGGCTCTCGCGCTTCAGCGCCGCCACCGCGGCGTCGAGGTCCTGAGGCGTCGTCTCACTGAAGCCCGTGATGCGCACGTAGCCGTAGCCCGGCGCGAGGGTCTGGTCCTCGACGCTGTGCACGGCCACCTCCGCGCGGCGGAGCGTGTAGATCTTGACCTCGCCCGTGCGCGGCCGGCGGATGGTGAGCCGCACGGTCGTGCCCGCATCGCCGCGCATCCTCACAATGGCGGCCTGCGCATCGGCGCCCACTTCGACGCCGTCGATCCGGGAGATGAGGTCGCCGGCCCTGATGCCGGCGAGCGCCGCGGGCGACCCCGTGATGGCATGCAGGATCTTCACGGCGGATCCGTCGGCGGCCACCTCGATGCCCACGCCGGGATACGAGCCCATCGTGCTCAGCCGGATCTCCTCGAACTCCTCGTTGTCGAGAAACGCGGAGTGCGGATCGAGGCCGCTCACCATGCCGCGGATCGCGTTCTCGACGAGCTTGTGGTCGTCCTCCTCGTCCACGTAGTCGCGCTTGATGCGCTCGAAGACCTCGGCGAAAAGATGCGCATCCTCCCAGGGCAGAGAGTCGGCGGCGCGCGCCGCCGGCGGACCGGCCTGCCGCTGCGCGAGCGCGCCCGCCGCCAGGGCTCCCGAAAATCCGAGCACGACCCCCACAACGAGAGCGACCAGCGTGCGCGATCGCATCGACATAGTTAGACCCCACCGGTACGAGCGAGCTTCGATACTACAGCCCGAGGCCGACGGTCAACGGGACGGCACGGCGGCACGCCGACCTCGACAGGCCTCGCGAGGCGACATAATCACAGGAGTCGGCCGCCCGATCGTTGCGCCAGTTGGCATTTCAGGACGGCCCCGCGCGAGCGCCCCGACGCGTCAGCACGCACCGCGCGCAGCAGCGAGCGCCGGACACGGCAGCGCACGCCGGACGCGTCAGCACGCGCCGCGTGCAGCAGCGAGCGCCCGACGCAGCAGCGAGCGCCGGGCGCACCGGCGCGCGTGAGCGCGACTCAACCTCCGGGCGCGGCGGTCTTGAACCACAGGCGCGGGTCGAGCGGCCGGTCGCCCTTGCGAATCTCGAAGTACAGCTCCGGGCGGGGGCTGCCGCCACTGTCGCCGGCCGCGGCGATGGGATCGCCCGCTGCGACGCGATCGCCGACCTTCTTGTACAGACGCTCGTTGTGTCCGTAGAGGCTCAGATAGCCGCCGCCATGGTCGATGATCAGGAGCAGGCCGAGCCCTGGAAGCCAATCGGCGAAGATGACCCGCCCCTGGTACACCGCGCGGACTTGCGCGCCACGCACGGTGTCGATGAGCACACCGTCCCATTTGAGGCCGCCCGCTCGAGTCTGCCCGAAGCTCGCCGCGATGCGGCCGGCGACCGGCCAGGCGAGCCGGCCGCGCAACCGCGCGAAGGCGTCGTTGCCGGAGGGGACCGCCGGAATGGCGCGTCGCAGCCGCCGCAGCAAGCTCTCGAGGCCGGCCCGCTCGCGTTGCAAGCGCTGCAGGCGCTGCTCCCGGGTGCGGGACTGCGCCTGCAGGCTCGCGAGCGCCGCGCTGCGCTGCGAGCGCGCGTCCTCGAGCCGGTCCACCTCCTCGCTCTGCTGCGACTCGAGATCGGCGAGGTGCCGCTCCTCGCCGGCGAGCTGCGCGTCGAGCGCGTCGAGCTGCCGCACATCCGCGCCGATGCGGGCGAGCTCCTCCGCACGGGCGCGCCCGAAATAGCTGTAATAGGCGAACATGCGGCCGGCACGCGCCGGGTCCTGCTGGTTGAGCAACAGCTTGAGCGGCTCGTCCCGGCCGATGAGGTAGGCCGCCCGCAGCTCCCCGGCGAGGGTCGCGCGCTCAGCGGCGATCTGTGCCTCGCGCTGGCGCCGCTGAGCGGCGAGCTGCGCCCGCCGCGCGGCGCGCTCGGCGCGCTCGCTCTGCAGCTCGCCGAGGGCCTCCCGAGCGGCGCTCACGGAAAGCTCGGCGCTTCGGAGCTCGCGCGTCATCCGGCTCGCTTCGGCCTGATCGCGGGTCGCCTTGGCATGGATACGGGCGATCTCCGCCTGCACCGCCTTGAGCTCGGCTTCGGTCCGCGCGCGTCTCGGCGCCTCGCCGGCCGCGGGCAGGGCAAAGAGCAAGGCGGCGGCAAGCGCCGCCCAGCGGCGCACGGCATACATGCTCGCTATACTACGCCCCCTTTTTTGGCAGGCGCCGTATCCGGTATCGCCGTATGGACCGGCTCGTCGAGTACACCGGCCACCACCCGCTGCTGGTGGCGGCGGCCGTCGTGGCAGCCGTGCTCGTCATCGCGTACGAGGCGCGCCTGCGCGCCCAGGGCTCCGCGGCGGTCTCGCCCCAGGAGCTCATCCGATTGATGAATCAAGGCGCGCTGGTCCTCGACATCCGCCCTCCGGATCAATTCGCGGCCGGGCACATCAGCGGCGCACGGCCGCTGCCGTCCGCCGAGATCGTTCGCGCCGGCGACACGTTCAAAAAGCACAAAGCGAAACCGGTGGTAGTGTACTGTGACGCCGGCTCGCTCGCCTCGTCGGTCGTTCGCCAGCTCGCGGCTCAGGGGTTCACCAAGGCTTTCAGCTTGCGGGGCGGACTCACTGCTTGGCGCGCCGAGAACCTGCCTCTCGCCAAGACCTGACCCCGAGGACGCGCCCGAGCCATGGCCGAGCCGCAAGTAGTGATGTATGCGACGAGCTGGTGCCCGTACTGCGCGCGCGCGCGCCGGCTGCTCGCGGACAAGGGGATCGCGTACTCGGAGATCGACGTCGAGGCGCACCCGGAGGCTCGCTCGGAGATGGTCAGACGCAGCGGCCGGCGCACCGTGCCCCAGATCTTCATCGGCGAGACGCACGTCGGCGGCTCCGACGAGCTGTTGGCTCTCGATGCGGCGGGCGGCCTCGAGCGGTTGCGCGCGGACGAGCCGCGGAAGTGAGCCCCGCGGAGTGAGCCGCAGATCGCGGCGGTGAGCCGCGGACAACGAGGAGTTAATGCATGGGTATTCAATCGAGCGACGGCGGCGCCTCCGCCTCCTCCGCCCCCGGCGGCGAGGACCAAAGCGGACCGCAGCTCGCGCTGCAGGCCGTGTACCTCAAGGATTGCTCGTACGAGGCCCCGAACGGGCCGAGGGTCGACGGCGCATGGAATCCGCAGATCAATCTGGATCTGCATACGAGCGTCAATCCGCTCGGCGCCGACCTCAAGGAGATCGTGCTCACGGTCACCGTGTCCGCCAAGCAGAGCGACGTGACGCTGTTTCTGGTCGAGGTGAAGCAGGCCGGCGCCTTCTTGATGCGCAACATGTCGGACGATGAGACGCGCCGCGCGGTCGGGAGCGTCTGCCCGAACGTGCTCTTCCCTTACGCGCGGGCCGCGGTCTCGCAGCTCATCGCGCAGGGAGGCTTTCCGCAGTTCTTGCTGCCGCCGGTGAATTTCGACGCTCTCTACGCGCGGTCGCTGGCCGAGCAGCAGCAGCCGGCCGCGACGAAGAACTGAGCGGCGCGGCGCGCCGGATCGACCGTGCCCATGGCGGCGCATAGCAAGCAGGCGGCGCCCATTGCCGTGCTCGGCGCGGGCTCGTGGGGAACCGCGCTCGCGATCCAGTTCGCCCGCAGCGGCAAGCGCACGCGGCTCTGGGGGCGCGATCCCGCCCGGGTGGCGGCGATGCTCGCGGAGCGCTGCAACGCGCGCTATCTGCCGGGAGGCGCCTTTCCGGACACGCTCTCCGCCGGGTCGGACCTCGCCGCAGCCGTTCGCGGCGCGCTCGACGTGCTGCTCGTCGTGCCGAGCCAGGGGTTCCGTGCGCTGCTCGAGGAGCTCGCGCCGCTGCTCACTCCCACGATGCGCCTCGCCTGGGCCACGAAGGGGTTCGAGTCGGCGAGCGGCAAGCTGCCTCACCAGGTCGCACGCGAGATCCTGGGCAGCGACCGCTCGATCGCGGTGCTCTCCGGACCCACGTTCGCGCGGGAAGTCGGCGTGGGACTGCCCACCGCCATGACGGTCGCCTCGCCGGATGCGGCCTTTGCGGCGGCCCTCGCGCGCGATCTCTCGTCCGCCAACTTTCGCGCCTACACGTCCACGGACATCGTGGGCGTCGAGGTCGGAGGGGCCGTGAAGAACGTGCTCGCCGTCGGCGCGGGGCTCTCGGACGGACTCGGCTTCGGGGCGAACACGCGAGTCGCGCTCATCACGCGCGGGCTCGCGGAGATGACCCGGCTCGGCGTCGCGCTCGGCGCATCCCGAGAGACCTTCATGGGCCTCGCGGGCCTCGGCGATCTGGTCTTGAGCTGCACGGACGACCAGTCGCGCAACCGCCGCTTCGGCTTGCTGCTCGCCGCGGGGCGCAGCGCCGAGCAGGCGCACGCCGAGATCGGCCAAGTCGTCGAGGGCGTGCTCGCCGCCGAGGCGGTGCGCCGCGTCGCCGCGCGCGAGCGCGTGGAGATGCCGCTCTGCGCGGGGGTCTATCAAATCCTCTACGAAGGGCTGCCTGCGCGCGACGTCGTGCGCGCGCTCATGACGCGGCCGATCAAGGCTGAGGCGGAGTAGGCACCCTTCAGCTCGCTAAGCGGACGTCGGAGCGCGCCACGGGAGCGGCGGACACCGTCTCGTGATCCGCAGCCGGCTCGTCCG
>JASHSR010000059.1 GCA_030038645.1 Gammaproteobacteria bacterium | reverse complement strand
TCGCCGCGAGCGTGTAGCGGCCCATCATCTCGTTGAGCTCGCCCGCCTGCTGAGCCATCGCCTGGGAGGCGGCGGTCGCCTGCTCGACCAGGGCGGCGTTCTGCTGCGTGAGCTCATCCATCTGCATCACCGCGCGGTTCACCTGCTCTATCCCCGAGGACTGCTCGCGCGAGGCCGCGGCGATCTCGGCGACGATGTCGGAGACTTTCTTCACGGCCGCGACGATCTGCTCGAGGGTCTGGCCGGACTGGGTCACGAGCACCGAGCCGTCCTCGACCTTCTTGACCGAGTCCTGGATGAGCTCCTTGATCTCCTTCGCGGCCGTGGCCGAGCGCCCGGCGAGGTTTCTCACCTCGCTCGCGACGACGGCGAAGCCGCGGCCCTGCTCGCCGGCGCGCGCCGCCTCGACCGCCGCGTTCAGCGCGAGGAGGTTGGTCTGGAAGGCGATCTCGTCGATCACGCCGATGATGTCCGCGATCTTCTTCGAGGCGTCGTTGATGCCGGTCATGGCCCGCACGGCCTTCGCGACGACCGCGCCGCCTTTCTCGGCCTGGTCGCGCGCGGCGATCGCGAGCTGGTTCGCCTGGCCGGCGTTGTCCGCGTTCTGCTTGACCGTGGACGTCATCTCCTCCATCGAGGAGGCGGTCTCCTCGAGGGACGAGGACTGCTCCTCGGTACGCTGGGAGAGATTGGCGTTGCCCTGCGAGATCTCCTCGGCGCCGCGATATACCTCGCCCGCGGCGTGCTTCACCCGCGCGACGATCTCCGCCATGTTGTCGGCGAGCTGGTTGACGTTGCGGGCCAGGGCCTCGAAGAAGCCCGCCTTGCCCTCGAGAGAGATGCGCTCGGTGAGGCGGCCGCCGATCACCGCGGTCAGCATGGCCTGCATCTCCTGCTCGACGGCGACCTCGGGCGTGCGGTCGGTCCACTCCATCACGGTTCCGATGCGCGCGCCGTCGCGGCTCACCACCGGGTTGCTCACGGTGCGGAAGCTGCAGCCGCCGAGCGTGCGGTCCTGAACGTGGCTGCCGGAGAGCGTCTCGAGCATGCGCCGCTGCTGCGCGGGGTCGGGGCTCAGCGCATCGAGCGAGTTGCCGAGCAGCCGCGCCGCCTCGAAGCCCGGCAGGCTCTTGCGGATCTCGGACTGCGTTCGCGCGAACGTCGCATCCGCCGTCTCGTTGAGATAGATGATCTGGTGCGAGGCGTCGGCGAGGACCACGTTCGTGGACACCTTGTCGAGCGCCTGGCGGATGCGGGCATTCTCGGCCGCCTGAGCGCGCTCGGCCTCGATCTGCTGGCGCAGCTTCTCCTGCATGTCATCGAGGGCGCGCAGCACCTGTCCCACCTCGTCCGTGCCCGCCGTCTCGATCTGATTGTCGTAGTGGCCCGCGGCGATCGAGCCGAAGACCTCCACGGCGCGCGCCATGGGCCGAGAGAGCGCCTGGGCGATGAGCCAGCTCAGGGCGAGGGAGAGCGCGAGGACGCCGGCGACGACGGCCGCCGTCACGTCGCGAGTGATCGCCGCGGTCGAGGCGCGCGTCTGCAGCGCCTCCTTCATGGACGTGTAGCTCACCGCGGAGAGATCCTGCAGAGCGCGAACGGCCGGCACGGCGGCGTCGAAGACCTGCGAGGCGGGGATGTCCATCTTCTGCGCGTTCACGATCCGCGCGTTGACCGTGTCGGTGAACGCGCCGAACTCGCGGCTCACGGCCTCGAGAGCGGGCACCACGGTCGCCTTGGCGTCCGGCGAGGCCCACTGCAGCTCGTTGGAGAGCGCGCTCAAGTTGGCGAGTACCTGGTCGCCGTAGATCTGGATGGCGATCCGGTCGTCTCCGCCGAGATAGCCCTTCACGGCGGCCCCGATCGCGTGCTCGTTCAGCTTGCTCATGGCGACCAGCGCATCGCTCACCCGCTCGGTCGCCGCGGTGATGAGGGTGGTCGTCTTGACGTCCGGATCGAGCGACAGGCCGGAGTTCATGGACACCGTCGTGACGAGCGCGTCGATCCGGTCGATGAGATCGTCGTGGCGCTTGAGGTTGTCCTCGGGCGTCGATTTCGCGAGGGCCGCCTTGAGCTCGGACCAGCCCGCCTTGATCGCCTGCCACTGAGCCGTCGATTTGAAGCGCTCGCCATACTCGGCGTCGAGCTGATCGACGGCCGCGAGCTGCTTGTCGATCGCGTCCTCGTCGGCGTACATGTCGTCCTTGCGGCTCGTATCGCCGGTCAGGAATGCATGGGAGCGGCTGCGGTGATTCGCGATGAGCGCCAGCGTCGATCCGACCGCCTGCAGGTAGCTCGCCCCGTCGAGCTCGTTGCGGGCCTCGCGAACGACGCCGTTCGTCTCGCTCAGGTAGAAGAAGGCGAGCAGCGCGGTGGGCACCAGCATCGCGGCGATGAGGACGGCGAGCTTCTGCCAGAGCATCAAGCGATCGAGCACTCTCATGGTTCTCTCCCGGTATCCCGTTCGGCGCGCGCGCTACGCGGCTTCGCCGGCCTCCCCCAGGCCCTCGAGGTCGCCGCCGATGAGCCGATCGATGTCGAGCAGCACGACCATGCGCTCCGCGACGGGCACGAGTCCGCGGATGTAGGCGGTCGCGGCGCGCGCGCCGAGCTCCGGCGGAGGCCGCACGTTGCTCTCGCTCACGTCAACCACGTCCGATACGCCGTCGACGACGACGCCGAAGTCGCGCCGGCCCGCTCCCGAGACGACCGAGAGCACGATGATCACGGTGACCGCGGTGTATTCGGCGCGCTCGAGGTTGAAGCGCATCCTCAGATCCACGATCGGAACGATGGAGCCGCGCAGATTCAGCACGCCGAGCACGTGGGGCGGGGAGTGCGGGATCTTGGTGACGACCGACCAGCCGCGGATCTCCTGCACCCGCAGGATATCGACGCCGTACGTCTCCTCGCCGAGCACGAACGTGAGCACCTGGCGCGACGCGGAGCCCGCATCGGCGGCGGCCCGCGCGGCGGGGCTTGGCTCCGCCGGCCCCTGTTTGATCGCCGTCATGTGATCTTCCTCGGACTTCATGGTTGCGCCGCGATGCTCATGCCGCCGCCCGCAGCGAGGTGAAGCGAATCAGTCCCGGCAGATCGAGAATCAAGGCGACCGAGCCGTCGCCGAGGATCGTCGCCCCCGAGACGCCGTCCACGTGGCCATAGTTGGTGTCGAGCGACTTGATGACCACCTGCTGCTGCCCGAGCAGGTCGTCCACGAACAGCCCGACGCGCCGCCCGTCGCCCTCGACGACGACGACGAGGCCCTCGTGCAGCTCGCGTGCCCGAGGCTCGATGCCGAAGATCTCGTGCAGCCGGATCACGGGCAGATAGTAGCCGCGGAACGCGAAGACCTCGCCGCGGCCGCCCAGGCGATTGACGCTTTGCGGCGCGAGCTGCAGCGACTCGACGATCGAGGTGAGCGGCACGATGTAGGTCTCGCTGCCGACGCAGACCGACTGCCCATCGACGATCGCGAGGGTGAGGGGGAGCGTGATGATGAAGCGCGAGCCGCGGCCGCGCTCGGTGCGGACCTCGATCTTCCCGCCGAGCTCCTTGATGTTCCGCCGCACCACGTCCATGCCGACGCCGCGGCCGGAGAGATCGGTGGTGTGCTCGGCGGTGGAGAAGCCGGGCACGAAGATGAGCTCGTCGATCTGCTCGTCGGTGAGCGCATCGCTCGCGCCGACGAGCCCGCGCTCGCGCGCCTTGGCGAGGATGCGGTCCCGGTCGAGGCCGCCGCCGTCGTCGCTCACCTCCACCGCGATATTGCCTCCGCGGTGGCAGGCGTCGAGATGCAGCACGCCGACCGCCGGCTTGCCGACCGCGAGCCGCGCCTCGGGCTTCTCGATGCCGTGGTCGATGCTGTTGCGCACGAGGTGCACGAGCGGGTCGCCGATCTTCTCGAGCACCGTCTTGTCGAGCTCCGTGTGCTCGCCGGTGAGCTTCAGCTCGATCTGCTTGCCGAGGCGCTGGGCGAGATCGCGCACCATGCGCGGAAAGCGGCTGAAGACGAAGCTGATGGGCAGCATGCGCACGCGCATCACGCTCTCCTGCAGCTCGCGCATGTTGCGCTCGAGCTGCGCGAGTCCCGAGCGGAACAGCTCCGCGGAGGGCCCTTCGAGGTTGCGCCCCAGCTGGCTCAACATGGCCTGCGTGATGACGAGCTCGCCGACGGTGTTCATGAGCTCGTCGATCTTCTCGACGCTCACGCGGATCGAGCCCGAGTCGCCGACGGCGGCGATGCTCGGCGTCTCCGCCCTGTGGTGCGCGTCGCTCCTGCCCGGCGTGTCGCTCTTGCCCGGAGCCTCGGCGTTGCCGGGCGCGTGCGCCTCGCCCGCACTCGCCGAGGCGGTCGCGGCCGGTGCGGGGCAGGCCGCCGGGG
>JASHSR010000058.1 GCA_030038645.1 Gammaproteobacteria bacterium | reverse complement strand
CCGGAGTTCAAGCCTGGCATGGCCGAGCGCTTCGAGGCGATCATGGACTCGACGCCGACGATCGAGACTCCGATCCCGCCCGAGCGCATCGCGTACGAGCGCGGAGTGTTGACCTGCGGCATCTATCCGCGCGAGATCGCGCACCGCAAGATCAAGCGCAAGAGCTATCTGACCGTTTGAGCGCGCCGTCCGGTCGGCTCCATCGCGGGACCGGCCGGAGCGGCGCGGCTGACGCTGCGGGATGGGACGGCCGCGGACGGCTCGAGCGAAAGCCCTCGAATGATCGCCTTCCGTGACCCGCTGTTTGACGGCCAGCTTCTTCGCACCCTGGGCCATGGCGCCTATGGCGGCGCCGCCATCGGCGAGTGTCTCGCCGCTGCAGCGGCCGTCGCAAACGGAGATCGCGAGAGTTGGTACCACGCGTGGACGGAGCTCGCGGAGCGCACGTTCGCCACGGCCTTGACGAGCGAGCGCGGCCGTCATGGGGCCAGTGCGCGCAGCGCATTCCTTCGTGCGTCGAACTACTACCGCAACGCCTACCTCTTCCATCTCGAGCCGCCGCTCGACGAGCGCGTCGTCCACGCCTATCGGCGCCAATGCGAGGCCTTCGAGCGCGCGGCGGCCTGGACGAGCCCGCCCTTCGAGCGCCTGAGCATTCCCCTCGAGCGGATCTCGATGCCGGGATGGCTCTGCCCTGCGAGCCCGACGGTCCCGGCTGCGCCGGCGAACTCCACGGCCCTGGCGGCGCCCGCGACTCCAGCGAGCCGGGTGCCCCGTCCCGTCGTCATCTGTGTCAGCGGCTACGACGGCACCGCGGAGGAGTCGTATTTTTGGAACGGCGCTGCCGCGCTCGCGCGCGGCTACCACGCCGTCATTTTCGACGGTCCCGGTCAGGGCAGCCTGCTCATCGAGCACGCCATTGCGTTCCGGCCGGACTGGGAGAAGGCGATTGCCGCGGTCATCGACGCGATCTCGGAGCGCCCGGATGTCGATGCAAACAGGATCGTCGTGATCGGCGAGAGCTTCGGCGGCTATCTGGCTGCGCGCGGCGCCGCTTGCGACGGGCGCATCGCGGCCTGCGTGCTCGATCCGGCGCAGATCGGACTCTTTCAGGCCGCCCTCGCTCGATTGCCGCTTCCCGCCTCCTGGAAACAGGGACTGCCGCATCGCCCGGCGTGGCTCGTGCCCATCCTGCGATCCCTGCTCGCGCGCTCGGCGAGACGGTCCAGCGCGGGCTGGGCGCTGCGTCGCGGAATGCTCACGCACGGTGTCGCCACGCCTTGGGATTATTTCGTCGATGCGACCCGCTATGACGGGAAGGCGCTGATCGGTAAGATCCGCTGCCCGACGCTGGTCTGCGATGCCGAAGGTGACGACATCTCCCGCTTCGCACGGGCATTCTTCGATGAGCTGACGTGTGAGAAGGCGTACATTCGATTCACGGCGGCCGAAGGCGGCGCAGCCCACTGCGTGAGCGGCAACCGTCCGCTCTTTCACCAGCGTGTGTTCGACTGGCTCGACGATCGATTCGGCACGGCCGCGACGGCGCACACGCCGCCGCTCTGAATGACGCAGGTCTCGGCCGGGCGCAGCTCGGCAATTCCGGCGAGCGAGTAACGCATTGGACGACCGGAGCTCCGCAACCGAGCGCAACCCGCGACTGCGCATCCTGATCCCGGTGGTCGTCGCCATCGCATTCCTGATGGAGCAGCTCGACTCGACGATCATCACGACGGCGATTCCCGACATGGCGCGCAGCCTCTCGACGACGCCGGTCCGGTTGAATCTCGCGGTGACGGCGTACGTCCTCACTCTCGCCGTGTTCATTCCGCTGAGCGGCTGGTTTGCGGATCGCTTCGGCGCCCGCCGCGTCTTCATCCTCGCGCTCGCGATCTTCACCGCCGGATCGGCGCTCTGCGGCGTCGCGGAGAGCTTCGCCATGCTGGTCGCGACCCGGGTGCTGCAGGGCATCGGCGGAGCGATGATGACGCCCGTCGGCCGGCTGATTCTGCTGCGCAGCTTTCCGCGCCGGGAGCTCGTGACGGCCATGACCTACATGACGTTCCCCGCGATCTTGGGACCGGTCATCGGCCCGCTGCTCGGCGGATTTCTCACGACGTATTCCTCGTGGCGCTGGATCTTCTATGTGAACCTGCCGTTCGGGCTCGCCGGCATGCTGCTCGCCGCCCGATTCATGGAGGAGGTGCCCGGAGATCCTGCCGCCGATTTCGACTTTCCGGGATTCCTCCTGTTCGGCTGCGGGATCGCGCTGCTGCAGGTCGCCATGGAGAGCGTCGGGCGGCTCACGCTTCCCGCCGCCGAGATCGTGGGACTGTTCCTCGCGGCGGCGGCGCTGCTCTTTGCCTTCGGCCGCTATGCGCGGCGCATCCCGATGCCGGTGGTGGATCTCAGCCTGTTCCGGGAGCGCACGTTCGCGGTCGGCACGCTGGCGGGCGGCTTCTGCCGCATCGCCATGAACGGCACGCCGTTCCTGCTGCCGCTGATGCTGCAGGTCGGCTTCGGCATGAGCGCCATCGGCTCCGGGTCCCTGACCTTTATCGGGAGCGGAGGCGCGATCATCGTGCGGCTGTTCATCGCGCGCCTGCTGCGGTCGCTGGGCTTCGACAGAGTGCTGATCGGCAGCGCAATCGCGGGGTCGGCGGTCCTCGCGGGATTCGCGCTGCTCGGCCCGGGCACGCCACGCTGGCTGATCGGGGCCTACGTTCTGCTCTTTGGATTGACCCGGTCAACGCAGTTCATGACGTCAAATACTCTTTCCTACTCCGACACGCCGTCGGAGCGCCTGAGCCGCGCGACCAGCCTCGGCGGCCTCATCCAGCAGCTCACCGTAAGCTTCGGGGTTTCGCTGAGCGCGGTGCTTCTCGGCCTCCTCAACCTTCACGGACATGCGCTGACGCCGGCCCGCTTCCACGAAGTTTTCCTGCTGACGGCCCTGCTGCCGCTGCTGGCGATACCGGGCTTCCGCCGCCTGCGCCCGGAGGACGGCGCCCAGGTGAGCGGCTACCGCCGCAACTGACACGCCCGCCACGCGTCAGCGCCACAAATGCCTCCGAGCCACTTACGCGCTAAAATCGGACGGCTCGAAGCCGGAGGGCTGCCGCCTTGATGGACGCTGCGCGCCGAGAGTCCCGAAGCATCAGTCGCCGCGATTTCATGAGGGTGGCTGCGGCCGCCGGAGGGTTGGCGCTCACTCTCGAGCTGCGCGCTCAGGAGGGGGTTCCATTCGCTCCGCGACGCGCCGGCCCGCCGAGGCCTCCCTCGGCCTTCCTTCACATCGCCGAGGACGACGCGATCACCATCACCACCCCCGCCGTCGAGATCGGCTGCGGAAAGGGACTGTGTGAGGCCTGCTCGGTGTTGCTCGACGGACAGGTCACGCGCTCTTGCCTGTTGCAGGTCGGCGTTCTCGCCGGCCAGTCGATCGTGACGATCGAGGGGCTCTCGAAGGACAAGAGCCATCCCGTGCAGCGCGCCTGGATCGAGGAGAGCGTGCCCCAGTGCGGCTAACTGCCAGTCGGGCATGATCCTCGCGGCGGCCTCGCTGCTCGCGAGCAAGCCTCATCCCACGGACTCGGACATCGACCAGTCGATGACCAACATCTGCCGCTGCGGCACGTACGACCATATTCGCCGGGCCGTTCACCGCGCCGCGGAGATCCAAGCGGAGCATGCTGCACGAGACGGGCATGCGTGAGTCCGAGGGTCGCCGCTTCTGCGGCGCGGTCGGCGGATGCTGAAGGTCTGGGGACGGCGCAGCTCCTTCAATGTCCAGAAGGTTCTCTGGCTGATCCTGGTCGCAGACGACTCTTCAGCCGAGCGTCCGCCGTTACCGGCTGTGCGTGCGTGGTATGAGCGCCTCCAGCAGCGTCCGGCTTACCGCGAGCATGTTATGATTCCCTTCAAGGACCTGAAGGGCCGACTCGAATATTAAGACGGGCGCGCCTTCGCGGACCGATGGAAATCTCACGATTCCGGCCGCTGAAGGCGCTGCGACGATGAGCCGAGCCAGGTATGGTCCTTGCGGAGCAGCAACGAGCGCGGGGCGCCGCCCGGAATGCGTGTCCCGCGCTGAGCACGCTGAAGCAGTCCTCACTCGGGAGTATCCATGATGAGCATAAGGCGAGTCTCTTTGGGTAGCTGTCTGCTGGCACTGGCGATGATGTTCGTGTCGGGCTGCGTCGTCGCGCCGCCGCACGAAGGCTATTACGACCGCGCCCACCATCGCTGGTATCACAATCACGGCTGGGTGGCATGCGGCGTGAACGACGCGCACTGCCGCTGATCGCAGCGGGAGGATCCGCTCCGACGCTCCGCGGCCTGATTCCGCCCGAGTCAGGCCGCTGATCTCATCAAGCCAGGCGGTCCGATTCCGAGGGCAGCCGGAAGAATCATCCTGGACCCGCCGTCTTCAGGGATCGAATAGCTCGTCCGCGGTCATCTCGTTCTGTACCAGCTCGGACTTCATGCTGTTCGCCATGACGCCGTGCGTGGTGACCAGCGTGAGGAAAGTCGCCTTGCGCGTTCTCGTTACTCGGCGGAATGTGTCTTGCTTGTTGCGCAGCTCGCCGGCGTATTTTTTGTCGATGACGAATTCGCCCTCGGAGAACTTCATCTCACAGAGGTTGATGACGCCGTCGCTGCGATCGATCACGAGATCTATCTGCGCGCCGCGGCCATTTGTCTCCGCGGCGCGATAGCGCCAGGAAGACCTCCCGGTCTGGACACCGGCGATGCCGAGCGCCTTCTTGATTTGAGCGACGTGCTTCAAGCACAAGCTCTCGAATGCGTATCCGGCCCAGGCCTGCCACGCCGGAGTTCCGCGGGTGCGCATCCATTGACCGTCCCCATCCGCCCGATCGCGCTTTCCCTCGATCCACTGGAGATGAAAGAGCGTCAGCTCGTCCACCAGCCGATAGAGAGAGTCTCGTGTCGCTCGCCCGAACGGCTCGGTGCGACAGAGGAATCCCGAAGCCTCGAGCTCCATGAGAATCGTCGTCATGTTGCCGCCGCTCGGCAACCGGCTTGCCTTGATGATCTCCTGGCGGGTGAGACCGGATCGTTTGCGCGCCAGCGCGCGGATCACCTTCACGTGTCGCTCGTGATGCTCGAAAAGTGCGGCGAAGAGCTTCTCGAACTCATCGGAAAGGGGAGCATTGGGCGCGAAGAACATCGCATCGATGTTTTGCGCGGCTGAGCGCCCTCTGCGCACGTAGTCGAGGTAGTAGGGGATGCCGCCCACGACCATGGCGAGCTCGATGATCTGTTTGCGGTCGAGCTGGATGCCGCGTGTCCGCAGGAAGGTCTCGATCTCGTGCAAGTGGAACGGGTGGAGGGGCAGGCTGCGCGTGACGCGGTTGTGCAGTCCCCCCTTCTGGTGCAGCACCTTGACGATCATCCAGGAGGCCGCGGAGCCACAGATCGTCACGATCAGGTTGTGCTGCCGCGATCCCCACGCATTCCAGAAGTGCTCGAATGCGGGCAGGAATCCCGAGCGGCGCGCGGCGAGCCAGGGAAGCTCGTCGAAGAACACGACCTTGCGCCCGCCGCCGCGCAGTTGGTCCTCGAGGTATCGGGTCAGCTCTTGAAACGCCTCGGCCCAGTCGCGCGGGACGCGATGCTGGAATCCGGTGGCGCTCTGCAGCGCTTCGGCAAACCTCTTGAGCTGGCGTGCCTGAGGGACGTCCCTCGTTCCGGTCAACTCGAAGCAGAGCTCTCGCTCGAAGAAGGTCCGGATGAGGTAGGTCTTGCCGACCCGGCGCCGGCCATATACCGCGATGAGCTCCGGTCGGTCTGACTCGAGCGCGTGAGAGAGCTCCTCTTGCTCGGCTTTTCGGCCGACGATGACGGGTGGAGTCCGCCCGCCCGGGGTCGCATATTCCGCCATAACTAGTCGGGAATCATATGTTGTGGCGAAATATAGCACCATCTTATTCCGCCACAACTATATTTTTCGACCCACTCGTGGCGAAATAAAGCCTATCTTGATTCCGCCACAACTGTCCCCGCCGCGGCTTCGCCGATGGCTCCTTCGATCGGACGCGAGCGCCAGCGTATCATTGGAAGCCGCATGGAAGCCGCATCGGCGCCCCTCTGGTCGCGCCGCCGCGGCACTTTTATTGCTACGCATGACGAGACGGATCGTCGCCGAGTGAAACTGAGGAGACGAACATGGCCGACAACATGCCCTCTGGCGGCTCGAATGGTGAGCAGGTGAAAGCGGAAGCTCAGAAAACACGGGATCATCTGAAGTCCGCCGGCAGCGCGGCGGCCGACACGATCCGCGAGAACGTCTCCTCCGCGGCGCAAGCCGCGCGCTCCGGAGCTCGCGGCGCCACCGACTGGGCCCGCTCGCGCTTTGCGGACCTTCAGGGCCGCGTCGAGCAGCGCCCGCAATCCGCGGCGCTCTGGGCACTCGGAATCGGAGTCGCCGCCGGCTTCCTGCTGGGGACCATCCTCCGAGGCGGCCGCGACTGAGGCCCCTGCCGGCCCCGAATTCCCCGCCGTCCGGCCGCGGTGACGATTCGATGACAATTGAGCGGCCGCGACGTGGTCTGCTCGGCCGATGTATGGAATCGGGGTCGTCGGCGCCTCGTACCGGCACGCGAGCGCAGAGGAGGTCGCCCGCTTTGCCATCCCACGAGGGGAGGTCGAGGCGCGCCTGATCGAGCTTCGCGCCGCCCTGCGCGGCGCCGAAGTCGTCTACCTCTGCACCTGCAACCGCGTCGAGGTGGTGTTCGCCCTCGCCGATGGGCCGGCGCTCGACATGCGGCCCCAGGTCTTTCGCGCGCT
This sequence comes from Gammaproteobacteria bacterium, assembly GCA_030038645.1. Classification (GTDB taxonomy): domain Bacteria; phylum Pseudomonadota; class Gammaproteobacteria; order Steroidobacterales; family Steroidobacteraceae; genus JASHUC01. Next base: position 454 of record JASHSR010000058.1, on the reverse strand, counting down.
GCTCAAGCGTGAGCCGCGCAACGGCGAAGCCCCGGCCGCCCTGCGCACCTGGACGGGCGAGGCGGCGATCGAGCATCTCTTCCTCGTCGCGTGCGGCCTCGATTCCGCGCAGGCCGGCGAGCAGGAGATCTACGTCCAGCTGCGAGCGGCCTGGCAGGCGGCCCGCGCGGCGCGGACCGCCGGGCCTCTCCTCGATCGCATCATGAGCGAGGCGCTCGCGATGGCGCGCCACGCGCGTCGCGTGGAGTCCCACCGCGCGCCCTCGTTGGCCGACCTCGCCGCCGACCGCGTCATCGCACATGTCCTCCCTGGGCGCCCAGCGCAGTATGTCGCGCTGGTCGGCGTATCGCCCATGACCCGCCGCTGCGGCGCGCGCCTCGAGGAGCGCGGCCTCCCGCTCCTCGTCGTGAACCGCTCCCTCGATGCGGCGCAGGGCCTCGCAAGCGAGATCGCC
>JASHSR010000057.1 GCA_030038645.1 Gammaproteobacteria bacterium | reverse complement strand
GGCCTCGCGCCGGGCAAGACGCCGCGGGCGGTGGAGGAGGCGCTGCTTGCAACGACTCCCGAGGCCTACCGCAAGAACGCCCACCACTGGCTGCTGCTGCACGGTCGCTACGTGTGCACGGCGCGGCGGCCGGCGTGTCCGCGCTGCATCATCGCCCACTTATGCGAATATCCGCACAAGACCGCTCCGCGGGCCCTCGCAAGCTCGGACGCGCCCGTCGCGCGCCGAAGGCGCTGAGCGGATCGCGCGCGGGCGGATCCGGCACGCCGGCGGGGTCGGGCGCACCCGGCCCGAGCGCTGACGGCGGCGCTCCGGCGGGTCGACCCGCGCGTCACTTCCGCGGAATGTAGAGGTCGGTCAGCGTCCCCTCGAAGGCGTCCGCCGCGAAGGCGATCGTCTCCGACAGCGTCGGATGCGGATGGACGGTCAATCCGATGTCGGCCGCATCCGAGCCCATCTCGATGGCGAGGGCCACCTCGCTCACGAGATCCCCGGCGTTGGGGCCGACGATCCCGCCGCCGAGCAGCCGGCGCGTCGCCGGATCGAACAGGAGCTTGGTGAATCCATCGTCCCGCCCGATCGAGAGCGAGCGTCCGCTCGCAGCCCACGGGAACATCCCCTTCTGGTAGGCGATTCCCTTCGCCCGCGCCTCGAGCTCGGTGAGTCCGGCCCAGGCCACTTCCGGGTCCGTGTACGCGACGGAGGGAATGACGCGCGCATCGAACGCGCTTTTGTGTCCCGCGGCGACCTCCGCGGCCACTTTGGCCTCGTGCGAGGCCTTGTGCGCGAGCATCGGCGGGCCCGCGATGTCGCCGATGGCGAAGATGTGAGGCACGTTCGTGCGCAGCTGCTTGTCGGAGGGAATGAATCCGCGCTCGGTGACGGTGACGCCGGCCGCCTCCGCGCCGATCGCCTTGCCGTTCGGCACGCGCCCCACGGCGACCAGCACCCGGTCGAACACCTGCGGCTGCGGCGCGCGCTCTCCGGCGAACGTGACCCGCAGACCCTCGCGCGCGGGCTCGACCGCGGAGACTTTCGTCGCGAGGAGGATCTGCTCGTAACGGCCGCGGATGCGCTTCTCGAGCGGTCGTACCAAGTCCGGATCGCAGCCCGGCATCAGCTGGGGTGTGAGCTCGACGACGCTCACGCGTACGCCGAGCGCGTCGTACACACAAGCCATCTCGAGGCCGATGATCCCTCCGCCGACGACCAGCAGGCGGCTGGTCCGCGGCAGCTCCAGCGCGTCCGTCGAATCGATCACGCGCGGATCGCTCGGCCACCCGGGCAATCGCACGGCCTCGGAGCCGGCCGCGATGATGCACTGCTCGAAGCGGATGCGCTGCGTGCCGGCCTCCCCCTTCACCTCGAGAACGTGCGGACTCGCGAACCGGCCGGTGCCCTGCACGACCTCGACCTTCCGCTGCTTCGCGAGCAGCCTCAGGCCCCCGGTCAGCTTCTTCACGACGCCGCTCTTCCAGTCTCGGAGCTTCGCGAGGTCGAGCGTGGGCTTGCCGAACGCGATGCCGTGCGCCTCCATGGCCTCGGCGTCCTCGATGACCTTCGCGGCGTGCAGGAGCGCCTTCGACGGGATGCAGCCGACGTTCAAGCAAACGCCGCCGAGCGACGGCCAGCGCTCGACGAGCGTCACTTTCATGCCGAGATCCGCGGCGCGGAACGCGGCGGTGTAGCCTCCCGGACCCGCGCCGAGCACCAGCAGCTCGGCGGTCCGGTCGGCGGTCTCATCCTGCGCCTCGGCTCGCGACCGCGCCGCGCCGGAAAGGACACCCATCCGGACCGTATCGCCGGAAGCCTCGGCGGCCGCCCCGGAGGCTCCCGCAGCCGAGGTCGCCCCCGGCTGCGACCCCGCCGCCAGTCGCGCGATGATCGAGCCCTTCGAGACCTTGTCGCCCTTCTTCACGAGCAGCTCGGTGAGCGTCCCCGCGGCGACCGAGGGCACATCCATCGAGGCTTTCTCGGTCTCGAGCGTGATGAGGGACGTGTCGATCTCGATCGCATCTCCCGGGCGCACGAGCACATCGACGACCGGCACTTCTTTGAAATTGCCGAGATCGGGAACGACGAGGTCAATCGAGCTCATCGAGGGGCTTCCATGGAGCAGATCGATGGGGGAGCGTCACGGCCATTCTCGCGGCGCTTCAGGGCGCGGCGCGGCGCCTCAAGGCACGGCCTCGGCGAGGCCGTGGGCGTCGGCGAGCGTGCGGGCGAGGAACGTCGTGAAGCGCACGGCGAGCGCACCGTCGATCACGCGGTGATCGTAGGAGAGAGACAGCGGCAGCACGAGCCGCGGCACGAACGAGCCGTCGACGTATACCGGCCGCATGGCCGCGCGCGAGACGCCGAGAATCGCAACCTCCGGCGCGTTGATGATGGGCGTGAACGCCGTCCCGCCGATGCCGCCGAGGCTCGAGACGGTGAAGCAGCCTCCCTGCATCTGCGCGAGAGTCAGCGCGCCCGCGCGCGCCTTCTCGGCGAGCTCGCCCGCCGTGCGCGCGAGCTCGTAAATGTCCTTGCGGTCGGCGTCGCGAACGACCGGCACGAGGAGCCCGTTCGGCGTGTCCGCGGCGAAGCCGATGTGCACGTACTTCCTGAAAATGAGGCTCTCGCCGCTCGCATCGAGCGAGGAGTTGAACTGCGGGAACTGCTGCAGCGCCTTCACGCACGCGCGCAGGATGAACGCGAGCGGCGTGAGCTTGATGCCCCGCCGGGCCGCCGTCTCTTTGAGCTTGCCGCGCATCTCCTCGAGCTCGGTGATGTCCGCCTCGTCGAACTGCGTGACGTGCGGAATGTTCACCCAGCTCGCGTGCAGCCGCGCGCCGGAGATGCGCTGGATGCGCGACAGCGGCTTCGACTCGATCGGACCGAATTGCGCGAAGTCGACGGCGGGAACGCTGGGCAGCCCGCCGCCCCGCGCAGCCGCCGCCCCGCCGCGGGACGCGGCCCCTGCGCCGGCGCCCATCTCGGTGAGCGCCTTCTTGACGAACGCTTTCACGTCCTCCTCTGTGATCCGTCCCTTGAATCCGGTGCCGCTCA
>JASHSR010000056.1 GCA_030038645.1 Gammaproteobacteria bacterium | reverse complement strand
CGACTATTCACCCCCAGCGTTTATACGAGAGAACGGGCTTGCCCGCCAGCCTCAGGTCGTGTGCTCCACCGCGAACCGCGCGAGGGCCTCGAGGCCTCGCTTGAAGCTCGAGTCCGGCAGCACCTCGAGCGCCGCGAGCGCCGCCTGCGACTCCCGCCGTGCGAGCTCGCCGGCATAGTCGAGACCGCCGCTCGACTCGATGGCGCCGATGATCGGTCCGAGTTGCGCGAGACCGCCGCTCTCGATGGCCGTGCGGATGAGGGCGCGATCCCGATCGCTCGCGAGGCGCAGCGCGTGGATCAGAGGCAGGGTCGGCTTGCCCTCCGCGAGATCGTCGCCGAGATTCTTGCCGCGCTCGGCCGGGTTGGAGCGGAAGTCGAGCACGTCGTCCACCAGCTGATAGGCGGTGCCGAGATGGCGGCCGTAGCGGGCGAGGCAGCGCTGCGTCTGCGAGCTGCCCTCGGAGAGCACGGCCGCGACCTCGGCTCCGGCCTCGAACAGCCGGGCGGTCTTGCGATAGATCACATCGAGATAGCGCTGCTCGGTCGTCTCCGGGTCGTGGGCGTTCATGAGCTGCAGCACCTCGCCCTCGGCGATGACGTTGGTGGCGTCGGCCATGATCTCCATGACGCGCTGCGAGTCGAGCGAGGCCATCATTTGAAAGGCGCGCGAATAGACGAAGTCCCCGACCAGCACGCTCGCCTGATTGCCGAAGACCTCGTTCGCCGTATCGCGGCCGCGCCGCAGCGACGAGCCGTCGACCACGTCGTCGTGCAGCAGTGTGGCGGTGTGGATGAACTCGATGAACGCGGCCGCCTCGACGTGCGCGGTGCCGCCGTGGCCGCAGGCCCGTCCGACGAGCACCACCAGCAGCGGGCGCAGGCGCTTGCCTCCGCCCGCGACGATGTGCTCGGCCACGCGGTCGATCAGGGGAACCGAGCTCTTCAGCCGGCAGCGGATGACCTCATCCACGGACGCGAGATCGTGGCGGACGAGCGCGCGGATTTCATCTAGCGTCATGGCGGGAGGGGGCTTTCGAGTCTCGGGTCGCTGCGAGCGGAAGCGTAGCCGAGAATGGGCCTCGAGTGGGGGACTCGCGCGCTCGTAAGTCCACGCGCACGCTCGGGAATCCCCGGTTTGACCCCTCGTGCCGCGCTGAGTAGAATGCGCGGCCTTTCGCGCATCGGCCGGCTGGCCTCACGTTGGGAACGCTCATCATGTACGCGGTAATCGCCACCGGCGGCAAGCAGTATCGGGTGACGAAGGATGCCGTCCTGCGCATCGAGAAGCTCGATGCGGAGCCCGGCTCGACCGTGGAGTTCGGTGAGGTGCTCCTCGTCGGCGAAGGCGCCGACGTGAGGCTCGGCACGCCGCGGATCGACGGCGGCAAGGTCGTCGCGACGGTCGTCCGTCACGGCAAGGGCGCGAAGGTCTCGGTCGTGAAATTCCGGCGGCGCAAGCATTATCTGCGCCAGAAGGGCCACCGGCAGCCGTTCACGGAAGTGAAGGTGACCGACATCACCGCCGGTTGACTCGGGGCCGTTCATAGAGGATTCGGCGGACATGGCACACAAAAAGGCAGGCGGTAGCACCAAAAACGGCCGCGACTCTCATTCCAAACGCCTGGGCGTCAAGCGCTTCGGCGGGGAGCACGTGTTGGCGGGCAATATTCTGGTGCGCCAGCGTGGCACGCCGATGCGCGCCGGTGAGAATGTGGGCGTCGGGACGGATCATACACTGTATGCGAAGGTCGCCGGCCGCGTGCAGTTCAAGAAAAAGGGGCCCGAGCAGCGGCTCCACGTGAGCGTGGTTCCGGAGACGGCCTAGCTGCCGCGCCGCCCTGCGGCGCAGCTCGGCGCCCGCGCCGAGCCCTGCGGCGGACGGGTCTTTGACATGGTGCAAACCCGGGCTTTCTGCGCGGAGCGGGATCGCGGAGCGCAGGGAGCGTCGAGCTCGTGAAGTTCGTCGACGAAGCCAGAGTCAGAGTGCAGGCGGGCCACGGCGGCCGCGGGAGCGTCAGCTTCAGGCGCGAGAAATTCGTCCCGTATGGCGGCCCCGACGGCGGCGACGGCGGCCACGGCGGCAGCGTCTACCTGCAGGCCGCCGTCGGTATCAACACGCTCGCCGACTTCAGGGTCGAGCGGATTTGCAAAGCGCAGCCGGGCACGCCGGGCTCGGGCCGAGACTGCACCGGCGCGACCGGTCACGACCTCCACATTCCCGTCCCCGTCGGCACGGTCGTGCGCGATGCGGAGACGCGCGAGCAGCTCGGCGATCTCACGCGGGCCGGCGAGACGCTGCTCGTCGCGCGGGGCGGCAAAGGCGGCTGGGGCAACGCCCGGTTCAAGTCCAGTACCAACCGCGCGCCTCGGCAGTTCGGTCCCGGCCTGCCCGGCGAGAAGCGTACGCTCGAGCTAGAGCTCAAGGTCCTGGCCGACGTAGGGCTGCTCGGCCTGCCGAACGCGGGGAAATCGACCCTGATCCGCGCCATGTCGGCCGCGCGCCCCAAGGTGGCCGACTATCCCTTCACCACGCTCCATCCCCACCTCGGCGTGGTGGAGGTCGGTCGGCATCGCAGCTTCGTGATGGCGGATATCCCCGGGCTCATCGAGGGCGCGGCGGAGGGAGCGGGCCTCGGCATCCGCTTCTTGAGGCATCTGCAGCGGACCCGGCTGTTGTTGCACGTGGTGGACCTTGCGCCGCTCGACCCCTCGGCGGAGCCGGTTGCGGCGGTTCGCGCGATCCGGGGGGAGCTCGCGAAGTTCAGCCGGGAGCTCGCCGCGAAGCCCCGCTGGCTCGTGCTCAACAAGCGCGACCTGCTGCCGGCGCAGGAGGCGGAGCAACGCGCTCGGGAGATCATGCGGCGGCTGCGATTCCGCGGACGGCATTTCCTGATTTCCGCCGCTACGGGCGAGGGCACGAAGGACCTCGGCGAGGCGGCGATGCGCTTCCTCGAGCGCCGCGATCGTGAGAGGGAGGTGGGCGCGAAGCCGGCTTCGGGCCCCACCGTCGAGGCTGGGGCGGGCTGAGCGCAGGCTCGGCACGCGCGCCGGGGGGCGCCGCGTGCGGTCTACTGCATCGCCCGGACGCGCGCGGCCAGGCGGCTCTTGTGCCGCGCCGCCTTGTTGCGATGAATGATCTGCTTGTTGACCAGGGCGTCGATGACCGGTACGGCCTCGCGGTAGCCGGCCTCGGCCGCCGCCTTGTTGCCCGCGGCGACCGCGGCTGTGACGGTGCGCACCGCGGTGCGCATGCGCGAGCGCAGCGCGACGTTGCGCATGCGGTGCTTCTCGGCTTGGCGAGCCGCTTTCTCGGCCGATTTGGTGTTGGCCACGCAGTTCTCCGGCGGGGTTGCGCTAAAGGG
>JASHSR010000055.1 GCA_030038645.1 Gammaproteobacteria bacterium | reverse complement strand
CTGCTGATGTTGAAGCTGCCGCCCGCGCTGCTCGCGGGCAACACGGTCGTGGCGAAGCCGCCGCCGACCACGCCGCTCACGACGCTGCGGCTGGGCGAGATCTGCGCGAAGGTCTTCCCCGCGGGCGTGGTGAACATCATCGCGGACGAGAACGACCTCGGCGGAGCGCTGACGAGCCACCCCGATGTCGCAAAGATCGCCTTCACCGGCTCCACCGCGACCGGCAAGAAGGTGCTCGCGAGCACGGCGAGCACGATCAAGCGCCTGACGCTCGAGCTCGGAGGCAACGACCCGGCGATCGTGCTCGACGATGTGGATCCGAAGGAGGTCGCGCCGAAGATCTTCAACGGCGCGATGATGAACTCCGGCCAGATCTGTCTCGCGATCAAGCGCGTGTACGCGCACGACTCCATCTACGACCGCCTGTGCGAGGAGCTCGCCGAGCTCGCCAAGCGCGCCGTGGTCGGCGACGGCCTGGAGAAGGGAACGCAGCTCGGGCCGCTGCAGAACAAGATGCAGTTCGAGAAGGTGAAAGGCTATCTCGAGGATGCGCGCGAGCGCGGCAAGGTCATCGCCGGAGGCGCCCCGCTCGATCGGCCCGGCTATTTCATTCCTCCGACCATCGTGCGCGACATTCCCGATGATGCGCGGCTCGTGCGCGAGGAGCAGTTCGGCCCCGTGCTGCCTGTCCTGCGGTACTCGGACCTCGACGATGCGATCGCGCGCGCCAACGACACCGAGTACGGGCTCGGCGCGACGGTATGGTCCTCGAGCGCGGAACGCGCGTACCAGGTGGCCCTGCGGATCAACTCCGGCACGGTGTGGGTGAACAAGCACATGGATCTGCCGCACGACCTTCCCTTCGGCGGCGCGAAGCAGTCGGGGCTCGGCACCGAGATGGGCCAAGAGGGACTCGAGGAGTTCACGCAGGCGAAGATCGTCAATCTCGCGAAGTAAGGGGGCCTGCGGGGGCTCGCGGCGTCCCCGACCGGCCGCGTCCGTCGGCGTGGGGGTCATCGAGCCCTCTCCGTCCGCTCATGCGTTTGCGAGGGGGTTCCATGTCCGAGGCCGATCGAAGCGCGAAGCATACCGAGCTCTGCGGGGCCACCGCGGACCGCATCGAGGTGCGCGGCCGCGACCTCGTGCGCGACCTCGTCGGCCGGCTCACCTTCACGGAGATGTTTCTCTTCCATCTCCTCGGCAAGGACCCGACACCCCTGCAAGTTGCGGTGACCGACGCCGTGCTCGTCGCGATCATGGAGCACGGGCTCGTGCCGTCGGCGATCGCCGCGCGGCTCACGCTGCTCGGCTCTCCGGAGTCGTTCCAGGGCGCCGTCGCCGCCGGACTGCTCGGCGTGGGGGACCACTTTGCGGGCACGGCGAGCCGGTGCGGCGAGGTGCTCGATCGCATCGTCGCCGCGCCGCCCGGCGAGCGCAGAGCGCTCGCGCTCTCCACCGTCCAGTCGCACAGGCGCGAGCGCAAGCCCCTGCCGGGCTTCGGCCATCCGACGCATCGGAACGGCGACCCGCGCGTGCCGCGGCTCATCGAGATCGCCCGCGCGAGCGGCGCGCCGGGCCGCTACATCGAGGCCCTGAGCCTGCTCGAGGCGGCCATCGCCGAAGCGCTCGGACGCGCGCTGCCGGCGAACGTGAGCGCCGCGATCGCCGTGGCGCTGCGCGAGGCGGAGATCCCGACCGAGGCGATTCGGGGCGTCGTCCTCACCGCGCGCTGCGCGGGACTCGCCGGGCATCTGCTCGAGGAGAAGCGCGACCGCTCGGCCGAGCAGATGTGGGAGGCCGCCGAGCGGGCCGTGCCGTACCAAGCGCCGAGATGACGGGCGAGAGGGTCCGATGTCGATGAGCAAAGTGTTCACCTACGAGAACCGCGTGCTGGTGCTGCTCGGTCTCGCCTTCGGCATCGCCTTCTTCGACCGTAATTCCGGCACCATCCTCGTGCCGTTCATCGAGCAGGACCTGCATCTCGACAACACGCAGACGGGGCTCCTCGGCTCGGGGCTCTCCATCACCTGGGCGCTCGGCGCCTACATCATCGCGAGGTGGTCGGACGCGAGCGGGGTTCGCAAGCCGTTCCTGCTCGGCTTCCTGCTCATCTTCTCCGTTTGCTCCTTCATTTCGGGCCTCTCTCGATCCTTCCCCGTGCTGCTGGCCTCGCGCATGGTCATGGGCGCCGTGGAAGGGCCGTTCCTGCCCGTGTGCCTCGCCGTGATGGCGGTCGAGTCCTCCGAGCGCCGCCGCGGCATCAACGCGGGCATGATGCAGAACTTCTTCGCCTCGGTGCTCGGACAGAGCCTCGCGCCGCTGCTGCTGGTCGCGCTCGCGCAGCAGTTCGGCTGGCGCTCCGCGTTCTACGTCGCGGGCATTCCCGGGCTGCTCTGCGCGATTGCCGTGCTGCTGTGGGTGCGGGAGCCCGACAAGGCGGCGCAGGCCGCGGTCGATACGGAAGGGCTGGGCGGCAGGGGCGAGCGCTTGGGGCTCCTCGCGATGGTCAAGATCCGCAACATTCTCCTCTGCTGCGTGGTCTCGATCTTCATGGTGGCGTGGCTCGGCATGGGCTGGACCTTCCTGCCGAAGTTCTTCACGGACTACCGGCATTTCTCCCCGACGCTCATGAGCTACGTGATGACGGCGCTCGGCATCGCCTCCGCGCTGTCGGCGTTCGTGGTTCCCGCGCTCTCCGACCGGCTCGGACGCAGGCCGGTGATGGCCACCTTCTGCCTGCTCGGCGCCCTGTCGCCGCTCGCGGCGCTCTATTACCAGGGCTCGCCGCTCGTCATGGGCACGCTGATGTTCGTCGGCTGGTTCGGCACCGGAACCTTCCCCCTCTTCATGGGCGTCATCCCGGGCGAGACCATCTCGCGTCGCTACGCGGCGACGGCCATGGGGCTCGTCGTCTGCGCCGGCGAGATCGCCGGCGGCTCGGGCATCACCACGCTCGCGGGCGCGCTCGCCGATGTCTGGGGCCTCGCGACGCCCGTGCTGATTGAGGCCGCGTGCGCGCTGATCGGGGGACTGATCTCGCTCGCGCTCATCGAGACCGCACCCGTGAGAGTGCGCGCCGCCGCCGCTCGCCGTCTCGCCGCGGACACGCTTCGCCGCGAGCCGGGCTGAGCGGCGCGCAAATTCTCCGGCGCGAGGATTGCTACTCGGTGGAGCGGCGTATATATTGCGCGCGCCGCAGAGCGGGCTCTGCCCGCGGCGGCGCATGTTTGGGTCACGAGAAGGGTTTTGATGGACGCTCGATCCAGTCACGCCCCGTCCGAGTGCCACAGTAGTCGCCCTACCGTGGCCCAAGGCGGGTACGTCGCCTGGGAGTGCCGTGACCCCGGAGTGCCTCTCGCCTAGCGCACTCCGAGCCTCGCGCCTCCCCAGGTCGGTATCACCGATTGACAGGAAGGAGGCGCGGAATGGCTCGCGCAATCCTCGAATCCAGTGCCGGCGCCGTGCTCGACGAGGCGCACGCCGGAGATATCCGTGGCGCCCTCGGCACCATCCGCCGGGGCGATGTGGGCGCGCGCACCGGCTGGCGGGCGCGGCTCGCCACGCTGCTCGCCATCGTCGGTCCGGGGCTCATCGTGATGGTGGGGGACAACGATGCGGGCGCGTTCGGCACCTACACTCAAGCTGGACAGGACTACGGGACGACGCTCCTGTGGACGCTGCTGCTGCTCGTCCCGGTCCTCTACGTCAACCAGGAGATGGTCGTGCGGCTCGGGGTCGTCACGCGCGTCGGGCATGCGCGGCTGATCCTCGAGCGCTTCGGGCGGTTCTGGGGCGCGTTCAGCGTGATCGACCTGTTCTTGCTGAACGCCCTGACGATCGTGACGGAGTTCATCGGCGTGAGCCTCGCGCTCGGCTACCTCGGCGTGCCGAAGGACGTGGGCGTGACCGCCGCGGCGGCGATCATCATCGCGACGGCCGGCACGGGCGATTTCCGCAGGTTCGAGCAGGTCTCGCTGCTCCTCGTCGTCGGGAGCCTGCTGCTCGTGCCCGTCCTGCTGTGGGTCCACCCGCCCGTGGCCCAGATCGCTCGCGACCTCGTCACGCCGCGGCTCCCCGCTCACGGCCGGCTGAGCGATGTGATGCTGCTCATCGTCGCGATCGTGGGTACGACCGTCGCCCCCTGGCAGCTGTTCTTCCAGCAGAGCTACATCATCGACAAGCGCATCACGCAGCGCTTCGTGCGCTACGCGCGCGCCGATCTCGCGATCGGCATCGCGCTGGTCGTCGTCGGGGCTGTCGCGATGGTCGCGTTCACCGCTCAGGCTTTCGCCGGGCACGCCGAGGCCGGGCATTTCACGGATGCCGGCGCCGTCGCCACGGGGTTGGCCCGATACGCCGGCCGTGCCGCCGGGGTGTGCTTCGCCCTGGCGCTGATCGACGCCAGCATCATCGGAGCGATGGCGGTGTCGCTGTCGACCGCATATGCCATGGGGGACGCGCTCTCGCTGCGCCATTCACTGCACCGCAAGCCGAGCGACGCCAAGGCCTTCTACGCGGTCTATGCCGGCTTGGTGGCGCTCGCGGCCGCGCTCGTCCTCGCGCCGGGCACGCCGCTCGGCCTGCTCACCAACGCGGTGCAGACGCTCGCGGGCGTGCTGCTGCCGAGCGCCACCGTCTTCCTGCTTCTGCTGTGCAACGACCGCGCCGTGCTCGGGCCGCACGTGAACGGCTCGGCGCTCAATCTCCTCACCGGCACGATCATCGCCGCGCTGGTCGCCTTGTCGCTGGTCCTCACCGCCTCCGTCCTCTTTCCGAGCCTGAGCGTCCGGGCGATGCTCGGCATGCCGGCGGCCGCCGCGCTCGGCGGGATGGTGATCGGTGCCGTCGTGCTGCTGCGACGACGCGGCCGCGTGCCGCCGAAGCCGGCCTCGGAGCCGCCCTTGGAGTCAGCCTCGGCCTCGCAAGCGGCCTCGCGGATGCAATCGGTCGCGGTCTCCGAGCCGCGTCCGTTCCCTCACGGGTCCGCGCCGGATTGGCAAATGCCGCCGCTCGCCGAGCTGCCAGCCCTGCGCATGACCGCGCTCACCCGGCTGTGGATGATCGTGCTGCGCGGATACCTGGTGGTCGCGGCGGGACTGGTGCTCGTGCGCATCGTCCAGCTCGCCCTCGGCGGCCACGGAGCTTAGAGGAGTACGGAAGGAACCCATGGAGCGAGAGGCAGAGCGGGCCGTCATCCGCTCAGCCTGCCGCTGAGGGCCGGCGCGGCGGTCGCCGGTGGTGTCTCGCGCGCCATTGATCGAGCGCGCGGCAGCTATCCGGCCGGACGCTCGGCGAGCCTGCGCAGCTCGGCGATGCGGGCGACGGCGGGCGGGTGCGAGTCGTAGAAGGCGGAGACGATGCGATCGGGTGTGAGGGTCGTCGCGTTGTCCCGGTAGAGCTTGACGAGCGCGGCGGCGAGATCCGTGGCGCTCGCGTGCGCGGCCGCGAAGCGGTCGGCGGCGAACTCGTGCTTGCGCGACCACGAAGCGGCGAGCGGCGTCACGAAGAACGTGAAGATCGGCGCGACGAGAAGGAACAGAACGAGGGCGGCGTGCGCGGAGGGCGCCGGTACGCCGAGGGCTGAGTAGAACCAAGCCCGCCGCGCGAGCCAGCCGAGCAGCGCGAGCCCGACGAGCGCGCCGGCCGCGGAGACGAGCAGCCGCTGCAGAACGTGCCTCAGCCTGAAATGGCCGAGCTCGTGGGCGAGTACGGCCTCGACCTCCGCTCCGCCGAGCCGCTCGAGCAGCGTGTCGAAGAACACGATGCGCTTGTTGCGTCCGACGCCGGTGAAGTAGGCATTGCCGTGCGCCGTGCGGCGCGAGCTGTCCACGACGAACACCCCCTTCGAGGCGAAGCCGCAGCGCGCGAGCAGCGACTCGATCCGCGCTTTGAGCTCCGCATCGCCGAGCGGCGCGAAGCGGTTGAAGAGCGGCGCGATGAAGGCCGGCCACGCCCAGGCGAGAATGAGGGACACCGCGAGCCAGACGACCCACGCATAGAGCCACCACAGTCGGCCGGCGCGCTCCATGAGCTCGAGCGCCGCGAGCAGCAGCGGCACGCCGAGGAGCAGAGCGAGCGCGAGTCCCTTCAGGCGGTCGATCCAGTACAGGCCCGGCGTGATGCGGTTGAAGCCGAAGGAGGTCTCGATGCGGAACGTGCGCCACAGAGAGAAGGGCAGTCCGATGATCGCGGTAATCGCGAGCACGGAGAGCACGACGGCCGCGCCGCGCCAGGGCTCGCCCCAGCGGATGCGGTCGAAGGCCCCGTCGAGGGCGGCAATGCCGCCGCCGAGCGTGAGCGCGAGAACGACCGCGGCGTCGACGAGCGTCTCCCACGCGCCGAGCCGAGTGCGGACGATCGTGTAGTCCGCGGCCTTCTGGTGGTCGGCGAGCGCGACCTCCTGCGTGAAAGGCGTGGGAACGCGCTCGCGATGGGCGCGGGCCGCGGCGATCTGGCGCGCGGCGAGCCACAGCCGCAGCGCCGTTCCGGCGGTGAGCGCAACGAGAAATGCCGTGGTGAGCCAGTGCATCGAGCTCGAGATGATACCAGGCCGTCCTCGACGGCCGAGCAACGGACGTCCGATGACGTGGCAAGCGTGTCGGAACTTCGCGGTGTCCGTCGAGTTCCAAAAAGAGGGCCAACCTATCGAGCGAGAACGATGCCGTGAGCGCAACGGAATACGAGCCGGACGATCGGCTGTCCGAGATCAACCCCGAGCGACGCCGCATGCTGACGACCGTCACGACCGTTTTCGGCGCGGTCGGAGTAGGCTTCGCGGCGGTGCCCTTCGTCGAGTCTCTGTTGCCGAGCGCCAGCGCGCTCGCGGGCGGCGCGCCCGTCGAGATCGATGTCGGAGGGCTCGCGCCGGGGCAGATGCTGACGGTCACCTGGCGCAAGAGGCCGGTGTGGGTGCTGCATCGGACCGAGGCGCAGCTCGCCGTGCTCCCGACGCTGAACTCGCAGCTGAAGGACCCGATGTCCCGCGAGCCGCAGCAGGCGCCCGGCCTGCCGAACTGGAACCCGGTGCAGCGGTCCGTCAAGCCCGAATTCCTGGTGGCCGTCGGAATCTGCACGCACCTCGGCTGCATCCCGAAGTACCGTCCGGAGCCGGGCTCGGTGAATCCGAGCTGGCGGGGCGGGTTCTTCTGCCCGTGTCACGGGTCGCGGTACGACCTTGCGGGACGCGTCATGGACGGATCGCCCGCGCCGCTCAATCTGCCCGTGATTCCTTACTACTATAAGAGCGCCCGCACCATCGTCGCCGGCGAGATGGAGAACGGCGGCGAGCAGAACTGGCAGCCCGACGGCTGGTAGGCCCGGCTCATGGCCGCGGCTCCTCGACATCGAGACGCGCGAGCTCCTCCTCCGCGCGCCGAGCGCGCCGCGCCGCGAGCCGCCAACCGTAGTAGACCGGGACGCCGAGGGCGACGATGAGCAGGCCCGGCCAGGTGTACCGGGGCTTGCGGGCGAGCAGGTCGACCGCGATGGCGCCCGTCAGCAGGATGTAGAGCGCCGGCAGCCACGGATAGGCGGGGACCCGCACGGGGCGCTCGAGGTCGGGCCGCCTGCGGCGGAGCGCGAACAGGCTGACGCCCGTCAGCAGATAGAACAGCAGGGCGGCGAAGATCACGTAGTCGAGCAGCTGACTGTAGGTGCCGGACAGGCACAGCACGCACGTCCACACGGCCTGCACGGCGAGCGCGGGCGTGGGTGTTCGATGCCTCGAATGCAGCGCCCCAGCCTTGCGGAAGAACAGCCCGTCGTGAGCCATCGCGTAATAGACGCGCGCGCCCGAGAGAATGAGCCCGTTGTTGCAGCCGAAGGTCGAGATCATGATCGCCGCCGCCATGAGCGCGAGCCCGGCGCCGCCGAACACGGCCTGAAGCACCGCGGTCGCGACGCGGTCCTGCGGCGCGGCGGCGATGCCGGAGAGCGGCAGCACGCTCAAATACCCGAGGTTCGCGAGCAGGTAGAGCACGGTGACCGTCAGCACGCCGGCAGCCATGGAGAACGGCAGGTCGCGGCGTGGGTTCTTCAGCTCCCCTGCGGCGAAGCCGACGTTGTTCCAGGCGTCCATGGCGAAGAGCGCCCCGACCATCGCCGCTCCGAGCGTCGCGAGCGTGTCGAGATGCAAGCCCCCGGCGGGCCAGAAGCGCGCGCCGAAGTTCTCGGCGAGGGCGTGCGGATTGCGGCCGAGCATGAGGCCGGCCACGATGAGCCCGACGAGCGATAGGACTTTGAGCAGCGTGAGCGACGTCTGGATGAAGGCGGCCGTGCGTACGCCCCGGATATTGATCCAGGTGAGGACGATCACCGAGACGATCGCGAGCGCGCGCTGCGCAGAGAGCCCCACATCGATCGGCCCGCTCGGCAGGTGGACCGTGAAGCCGAGGAGCACATCGGGGGACAGCGACGGAAAGAAGACGGACGTGAAGCGCGCGAACGCGACCGCGACCGCCGCGATCGTGCCCGTCTGGATCACCATGAAGAGCGTCCAGCCGTAGAGGTATCCGAAGAGCGGCGAGATGCCCTCGCGCAGATAGACGTACTGCCCTCCGGCCGAGGGGAACATCGCGGCGAGCTCGCCGTACGTGAGAGCGCCGATGACGGTGGTGATGCCCGAGAGCACCCACACGGCGAGCAGCAGGCCGGGCGAGGCGACCTGGCGCGCGATGTCGGCCGAGACGATGAAGATGCCGGAGCCGACCATCGAGCCGACGACGAGCGCCGTCGCATCGAGCCGGGTGATGGCCCTCAGGAAGCCGGTGCCCGGATGCGCCTGCTCGGCCGAATGCGTCCGCTCGTCTGAATGCGCCTGCTCGGCCGGACGTGCCTCGCGCGCCACCTCATGCTCCTCGCGCCGAGCTCCCGTGCAGCAGGTGCGGGCCCACGTCGGCGACCGAGCGGCAGCCGAGCTGCCCGAGCGTGCGGTCGATCTCGCTCGTCAGGATCTCGAGCGCGCGCCGCACCCCGCGCTCTCCGGCCGCCGTGAGCCCGTACAGCGTAGCCCGGCCGAGCATGACGCCGCGGGCGCCGAGCGCCAGCGCTTTGATCACGTCGCTGCCGCGCCGGAAGCCACCGTCCACGAGCAGCGTGAGCCGCCCGCCCACGGCCTGCGCGATCTGCGGCAGGACGTCGATGGCGGAGACGCAGTAATCGAGCTGACGCCCGCCGTGGTTCGTGAGGACGATGCCATCGCAGCCGAGCTCGGCGGCGCGCTCCGCATCCTCGACGCCGAGCACGCCCTTCACCAGGAGCTTCCCGCGCCAGATTCGCCGCAGCCACCGGACATCGTCCCACGTAATCGAGGGTCCGAAGAGCTTCGGGATGATGGTGCTGCCCCCGAGCGCGCTCGCGCCGCCCGCGGGCAGGAAGGCCGCGAGGTTCTCGAGTTGCGGCACGCCTCTGCGGAGCAGCACTTCGTACAGCCAACGCGGATGGCGCAGGGCGTCGAGGACGTTCCGCGCCGTGGGCTTGCCCGGCCGGCGGTAGTTGCGCCGGTCCCACTCACGCGAGCCGAACACGTTGGCATCCGTCGTGAAGACCAGAGCCTCGAATCCGGCGGCCGCCGCGCGCGTCACGATGTCCTCGGCGACTTTGCGGTCGTCCATGACATAGAGCTGCATCCAGAGGCGCCCTCCCGCCTCGGCGGCCACGCGCTCCAGGCGCACCGTCGAGACGGTGCTGAGACAGAACGGAATGCCGGCGCTCGCCGCGGCGCGAGCGAGGGCGAGGTCGCCGAGGGGATGGACCATGCCGTTGCCACCCGTCGGCGCGACGATGAGCGGTGCCGCGCACTCGCGCCCGAAGAGCTCGATGCGCTGGTGGCGCGCGGTGGTATCGACCAGCGTGCGCGGCACGAAGCGCAGCGCCTCGAGCGCGGCTCGGTTATGGCGCAGCGTCGCCTCGTCCTCCGCTCCGCCCTCGACGTACTCGAAGATGAAGTTCGGCACCTTGCGGCGCGCGATCTCTCTCAGGTCGGCGATATTGGTCGCGCGCGCGAAATCGGAGCCGCGGAACGGCCGGCGTCGCCACGGCATGTCGTGTACCCCCGTTCGGACTGGGATGCCGAACCGTGAGGCTACCAGCTTTCCCCGCGCACGGGCTGTCGGGCCGCCCTCGGATTGCTACACTTCGCGGGTCATTCTCGAGAGGGCCGACCCACATGAAGCTGCTGCGCTACGGTCCGCCGGGCCGCGAACAGCCGGGGATGCTCGATGCGAGCGGCGCGCTCCGCTCGCTCGCCGGCCGCACGGCGGATATCGGTCCCGGTGAGCTCGCTCCGCAGAGTCTGCGATCGCTCGGGGCGATCGATCCGGCCTCGCTTCCCCTGGTGCAGGGCAGCCCCCGGATCGGCGTGCCGGTCGCCGGAACGCGCAAGTTCATCGCGATCGGGCTCAACTATGCGGACCATGCGGCCGAGACCCACCAGCCTGCGCCCGCCGAGCCGGTCGTGTTCATGAAGGCCATCACCTGTCTGCAGGGTCCGTACGACGAGGTGATGATTCCCCGCGACTCCCGCAAGACCGATTGGGAAGTCGAGCTCGGCGTCGTCATCGGGACCCGCGCGCAATACGTCGAGGAGCGCGACGCGCTCGAGCACGTCGCCGGCTATGTCGTCGTGAACGACGTATCCGAGCGGGAATTCCAGCTCGAGCGGGCCGGCACCTGGGACAAGGGCAAGGGTTGCGACACGTTCGGCCCCGTCGGGCCCTGGCTCGTGACGCGCGATGAGATCGCGGACGTGCAGGGTCTCGGGATGTGGCTCGAGGTGAACGGCGAGCGCATGCAGACCGGCAATACACGGACGATGATCTTCAGCGTCGCGCACCTCGTGAGCTACATCAGCCGCTTCATGACGCTCGAGCCGGGGGACCTCATCACGACGGGGACGCCGCCCGGCGTCGGGGCGGCGAAGAAGCCGAAGCCGATCTTTCTCAAGCCCGGCGACACGGTGCGTCTCGGGATCGACGGGCTCGGCGAGCAGCGCCAGAGCATCGTCGCCTGGCCCGGCTCGTCCAGGTCATCGGGCTCATCGGGCCCTCCCGGCTCATCAGGTCCTCCCGGCTCATCGGGCAGGTCCGGCTCGGCCGGCCTCCCCGGACCGCGCGGGCCGGCACGAGACTGACGCCGGCACCCATGGCCGCGAGGCGCCGAATGCCGCCGTTTGCAGCGCTCGCCCGACCGGCGGCGTGGCTACCCGCCATCGCGGGTGCTCTCGCGATGGCCTGCGCAGGCGTGCCGGCTCGGGGCGCACCCGCCTCGCCGTCAACCTCGCCGCCCGCGACGCCCTCCACCTCCCTTCCGTACTCGCCGAGCCTCGACCCGAGCGACATGGACCGCTCCGTCGATCCCTGCGAGGACCTCTATACCTACGCCTGCGGAGGGTGGGCGCGCGCGAATCCCATTCCGCCCGACGAGTCGAGCTGGAGCGTCTACGGCAAGCTCTCGGTCGAGGTGCACAGCTACCTCTGGGGGATCCTACAGGAGCTGTCGCGGCCGACGGTGACCCGCACGGCGGACCAGCAGAAGCTCGGCGACTATTTCGCCGCTTGCATGGACGTCGCGGCCATCGAGCGGGCGGGCATTGCGCCGCTGAGCGCCGACCTTGCGCGCATCGCGGCGCTCTCGGGCAAGCGGCAGCTGGCCCGACTGATTGGCGATCTGCATCCGCGGATCGAGACCGACGGCATGCTTTTCACCGAAGA
>JASHSR010000054.1 GCA_030038645.1 Gammaproteobacteria bacterium | reverse complement strand
TTGGGGTTGGCGCCGTGCTGGAGCAGGTACGCGATCACCTTGGGCCAGCCCCAGTGGATGGCGCCGTACAGAGCCGTCTCGCCCTGACGGTGCGTCATGCTGCTCGAGCGGGCGATGCGGGCGGTGTGGCTGCTCGTATCGGTCACCCGGGCATTGATGTTGGCGCCGGCCTTGAGGAGCAGCGCGATCGTGCTGATGGCTCTTTCCTGGCAACCGGGTGCGTAATCACCGCGGTGATCCGGAACGGGCGTCATGGTCGGGCCGCTGAAGCCCATCCCGGCGGCGACGATGAGCGGAGTCACGCCGTTCACGTTGGGTAGATCGACCAGCGCGCCGTGTTGCAGCAGCAGCTCGATCACTTCGTTGTCGTGCGACATGGCGGCCCGCAGCAGCGGCGTTGCGCCCGTCCGCAGCAGATCGTCCTCGAACCGTCCGCTGTTCCCGCCCCGGCTCGGCCGATGAATGTTGAGCTGCACGTTCGGATCGACGCCGGAGTCGAGGAGCATCCGGATGATGTCGACGGCGGTCGTCTGATCCCGAGGTCGTGCGGCTGTCGGGCCCGCCGGCGGCCCAGCCGGGCCGAAGCGGCCGAAATCGTTGTAAGTATGCATGTCGACGGCGACGTAAAGCGGCGTGCGCCCGTACCAGTCCCACGCACTGGGATTCGCGCCGTGCTGCAACAGATACTGGGCGATGTCGTAGTGGCGGTTGTCGAGCGCCGTGATCAAGGGCGTGAAGCCCTCCCGCGTCGGCTCGTTCACATTCGCGCCGCGCTTGACGAGGACCTGCACACAGCCCATGCAGCCCGACCGAGCGGCGTAGAGCAGGGGCGTGAGGCCGCCCTCGGGCCGGTACTGGGCCCGCGGCTCGGAAGTGACCTGCGTCGCTTTGTCCAGCCAGTCGTTGAAGTCCTCGTGCGTATTGACCTCGGCGCCGTGACGGACCAGGTACTCGGTCACGTCGGCGTAGCCTTGCGCCGCCGCCCACATGAGCGCCGTCTGGCCATGCCAGCGCTCGCGCGCATTGACGTTCGCGCCGTGGCGCACGAGGAGCTTCACGATGTCCATCGAGCCGATGTGCGCGGCGAGCATCAGCGGCGTTTGATCGTCCGCATTCGCGAGATTCACGTTCGCGCCGGCCCTCAGCAGCATCTTGACCAGCTTGACGTTCGCCGCCTCGACGGCCTCGGCGAGTGGGAAGGAGCCGAGGCTGTTCGTGAGATTCGGATTCGCGCCGTGCCTCAGCAGCGCCTTGACCAGCGGAACGTCGAGCCGGTATGTGGCCCAGTCGAGCGCGGTGGTGCCATCGCCTTGCGGCACGTTGACGCTCGCGCCGGCGGCGATCATTTTCAGCGCCGCGGCGTCCTCACCGTGCTGAGCCAAGTCGGCGAGCCCGGGATCGGCGTGTGCGACCCCGGCGATGGCCAACGCTCCCGCCGCGGCGATCAGCCACCGTGCCATGGCGCGCGCTGCGGTCAAATCGAGACCGTACCCGTGCTCGCGCCGAACGACTTCGCCTCGGCGCCCACGGTGTTGAGGATCGTGAGCAGCACGTTCGAGAGCGGTGTGTGCCGCGGCAGGTCGATCTGCCGGCCGCCCTTGATCTTGCCGCAGGCTCCTCCCACTACGATGTTCGGCAGCGGGAAGCTGTCGTGCTTGTCGCTGTTGCTCATGTTCGAGCCGTAAAGGAAGATCGAGTGGTCGAGGAGGCTCCCCTCGCCATCCCGGATGGAGGCGAGCTTGTCCACGAAGTCCGCGAACCGCGCCGCGTGCCAGGTTTGGATCTTCACCAGGCGGCGCAGCCTCTCCAGGTCGTTTGCGTGGTGGGACAGCGGGTGGAAGGCATCCGGCACGCCGATGAAGTTGTATGTCCGGTTGGTCGCCTCCGACACCATGAAGTAGCTGACGACCCGCGTCACGTCGGCCTGATACGCGAGCGCAATCAGGTCGAACATGAGCTTCACCTGCTCATCGAACCGATCCTGCACGCCGATGGGAGCCTCGGGCAGCACCACGTTCGTCGCCTGATGGGCCTCGGCCTTCTCGATGCGCCGCTCGATCTCCCGGACGGTTTGCAGATAGTCGCCGAGGGCGGCGCGATCTCCCGGCCCGAGGTTGCGCTGCAGCGCCTTGGCGCGCTCGCTGACGAGGTCGAGGAGGCTCACGGTCTCGCTTTGGATGTCCGCGCGCTCCTCGGCCGTGTCGCCTTCGCCGAACAGCTGAGTGAAGAGCTTCCTCGGGTTGTACTCCATCGGCAGCGGCGTGTGCGCGTTGGCGAACGAGAGCGTCGAGCTGTAGTAGCAGCTGCCGCCCCCTCCGCCGCATGCGCCCGTCTGAATGGTCGTCTCGGATGCGACCTGCAGAGACGGCAGGGCGGTCTCCTGGCCGATGTGGTTCGCGACGGCCTGGTCGAGGGTGATGGCCATGTCCGGCGTGGACGATGCGACCTTGGGGGGCACGCCGCTCAGCCAGGCGGCGGGGACCAGAACGTGGACCGAATCGAGGCTCGCGAGATCCTCGAGTCCGTCGAAGGAGGTGACGTAGCGCTTGTGCTTCTCGAGCGGCGAGAGGATCGGGCTCAGCTGGAACGTCGGGCCGGCGCCGCTCGGCATCCAGTGATCCATCTTCTTCCCGTAGGGCGTGTTGTTCATGATCGCCCCGTGTGGGAGATAGAAGAAGCCCGCGCGCATCTTCGGCGCCGCGGCAGTCTTCGCGAGCGCCGTGCCGGCCGGAATCATCGCATCGAGCAGCGGCAAGCCGAGGGAGACGCCGACGCCCTTGAGGGCGGCTCGCCTTGAAATGTGCTTCTGGGTCAGGAAGACCATGGGCTCCTCCTCATCGGCCCGGGGCGCCGGTCGGCCCCAGGTTGGCGGCCACCTTCAATCCGGCCGTGCCCCCTGCGCTCGGCTCGGCCTGCATGCGGAAGTCATCGCTCCCCACGATCCCGAGAACGATCGAGTCGAAGCGGTAGTCGTCCCTCTTCGCGGCGCGCGCGATCGCGCGCACCTGCGGCATATCGTAGTAATCGAGCTTGCGGCCGAGGGCGTACATCATGAGCTTGTCGGTCAGAGCGCCCACGAACTGGGCGGGGTGGCTCACGAGGATGCGCCGCACGTCGTTCACGTCTCGGACCGCGACGCCGCTCGGGAGCACGGATGCGGCATCGATCTGCTCATTGGCCACGTGGTCGTACGTGCGCCACGCGCCCGTCGCGTCGAAGTTCTCGAGCGCAAGGCCGTAGGGATCGATCACGCCATGGCACTGGCTGCAGAAGGGAGTCGCCCGGTGAAGCGCGAGCCGTGCGCGCACGGTCGTCGGCTTCTGCCCCGGCATGATGTCGAGATTCATGTTCACGTTCGGCGGGGGCTGCGCGGGCGGCGTCCCCATCAGCTTGTCGAGTATCCACGCGCCGCGGCGCACCGGCGAGGTGCGATTGGCATAGGACGTCTCCATGAGCACGGCGGCCTTGCCGAGCAGGCCCCAACGCGCCGGATAGTCCTTCAGGTCCACGCGGCGGAACTGAGTGCCGTGGACGGTATCGATGCCGTAGTGGCGCGCGAGCCGCTCGTTGAGGAAGGTGTAGGGGGCGTCGAGCAGGCCGACGACGCTCTGGTTCCCGAGCAGGATGCTCGCGATGAACAGCCGCGCCTCGGACGTGAAGTCCTGCTGCAGCTGCGGCGTGTAGGTGGGAAAGAGCTGCCGGTCCGGCACCACGGAGCTCAGCTTGTCGATGTCGAGCCAGTGGAAGGCGAAGTCGGTCACCAGCGACTCGGCACGCGGATCCGCGAGCATGCGTCGAGCCTCCGCGTCGAGCACCTTCGGCTCGGAGAGCTTTCCGGCGATGGCGAGGTCGAGCAGCTCCTGGTCCGGTCCCTGATCCCAGAGGAAGAAGGACAGGCGCGAGGCGAGCTCGAGGTCGCTCAGCCGGTGGAGCTTTCCGTCATCCGCGTCTCTCGTCGGCACGATCGTCCGGTAGAGGAAATCGGGGGTCGCGAGGATCGCGGCGACGACGTACTCGATGCCCTCATTGAATCCGCCCTTCTTCGCGCCGCGGTCGTAGAAGGGCATCAGCGCATCGAGATCCTCCTGCGTGACGGGCCTGCGGAAGGCGAGCTCCGCGAGGTGTGAGGCGATCTTCTCGGCGCAAGGCCGCTGCTCATCCGGCGCCTGAGGCTCGCAGACGAAGATCTTCTTGCGGCTCGGCGTCATCGAGAGCTGAGTCGGTCCATAGGGGCCCGCGATCTGCACTCCGCCGCCCAAGCGCGCGCCCCGCGCCCCGAAGAAGAAGCCGCCGCCGCCGACCTCCTCGTCGCTCTCCGCGTCCGACCGCTCGATGAAGGTCACGACCACCCTGTGTTGTC
>JASHSR010000053.1 GCA_030038645.1 Gammaproteobacteria bacterium | reverse complement strand
TCCGCTCATGCTCGTCCTCACCGTGAACAGCGGCAGCACCTCGGCGAAGCTCGCGGCGTTCGCGAGCTCGGGCGATCCGGCAACCTTCGCGCGAGTACGGTACGAGCAGCACAGCGGCTCCGCTCTCGATGCGCGCGAGGCGCTCGGCGGATTTCTTCGCGAGCTCGGCGAGCCGCCCGCGGCCGTCGGTCACCGCGTCGTTCACGGCGGCACGCGGTTCGTGCGGCCGGTCGTGATCGATGCGCAGGTCGAGGCGGCGCTGCGCGAGCTCTCGGAGCTCGCGCCGCTGCACAATCCGGTCGCGCTCGAGTGGATCGCCGCGGCCCGCTCGCTGTGCCCTTCGCAAGCGGTCCAGGTGGCTGCCTTCGATACGGCGTTCTTCGCCGATCTGCCCCCGCTCGCGGGCTATGCGCTGCCGCGGGCGCTCGGAGCGGATCTCGGCGTCCGCCGGTACGGCTTTCATGGCCTCGCGCACGAGGCCCTGTGGCGGCGCTGGTGCGAGCTTCGAGCGCAGCTGCCCGGAGGCGGTCGCCTCATCACGCTGCAGCTCGGCGGCGGTTGCTCCATCGCGGCCATCGACCGCGGCCGGCCGATCGACACGAGCATGGGCTTCTCGCCGCTCGAGGGGCTCGTCATGGCGACGCGCTCCGGTGATATCGACCCGGCCGTCGTTCCCTATCTCGCCCGCCGGCTGCGATCCTCGGCGGACCGCGTCATCGAGATCCTCAATCACGACTCCGGCCTGCTCGGCGTCTCGGGCGTGAGCGCAGATCTCAGGGCGCTGATCGGTGCGCCTGACGAGGCGGCACGGCTCGCGGTCGAGCTCTACTGCTACCGAGCGCGCAAGTACGTCGGAGCCTACCTCGCCGCGCTCGGAGGGTGCGACGGCATCGTCTTCGGGGGCGGCGTCGGCGAGCACATGCCGGAGATCCGCGAGCGCATACTCGCCCCGCTCGGCTGGGCGGGAATCGAGCTCGACTCCCAGGCGAACTCGGCGGCTCGCGGCATCGAGGCTTGCATCAGCCCGGCCGGCGCTCGGGTCGAGGTGCGCGTGATCCCCGTCGACGAGGAGCACACGCTCGCGCGAGCGGCTGTGTCCTGCGCGACGGATCAAGCGACCGGGCGCGGCTGAGGCGACTGAGGCGGCTGCGGCGGCTGGGTCGGCACGAGCACGGCGGCGCCCTGCAGCTGCCCCTCGCGAAGCCTGCGGAGCGCGACGTTCGCCTGCTCGAGCGGGAAGGTCTCGACGCGCGGGTCGAGCGGGACGGCCGCCGCGACTTGCATGAACTCGGCGGCGTCCGCGCGCGTGAGATTGGCCACGGAGCACACCGATCGCTCGCCCCAGAGCAGCCGGTAGGGAAAGCTCGGGATGTCGCTCATGTGAATGCCGGCGCAGACGACGCGTCCGCCCTTGCGGACGGCTGCGAGCGCCGCGGGAATCAGCGCGCCCACGGCGGCAAAGATGATCGCGGCGTCGAGCGGCTCCGGGGGCGGCTCGTCCGAGCCGCCGGCCCAGGCCACGCCGAGGCTTCGGGCAAACTGCTGGGCGGCGACATCGCCGGGACGCGTGAAGGCGAACACCTTGCGGCCGGCAGCCCGCGAGATTTGCGCGAGCAGATGCGCCGCCGCACCGAACCCGTACAGGCCGAGGCTGCCCTCGCCCGCCGCGCGGTAGGCGCGATAGCCGATGAGCCCCGCGCAGAGGAGCGGCGCGGCCTGCGCATCGGAGTAGCGCGCCGGCACCGTGCAGCAGTAGCGGGCGTCAGCCACGACGAGCTCCGCGTAGCCGCCATCGAGGGTGTAGCCGGTGAACCGGGCGCGCTCGCAGAGGTTCTCGAGTCCGCGGCGGCAGTACGCGCACACTCCGCAGGTCTCGCCCAGCCAGGGCACGCCCACCCGATCGCCGACCCGAAAGCGCGAGACGCCGCTCCCGACCCGCTCGACTCGACCCACGATCTCGTGGCCGGGGATGACCGGAAAGGGAATGTCGGGCAGCTCGCCGTCGGCGACGTGCAGATCGGTGCGGCAGACGCCGCAGGCGAGGACACGCACGAGGATCTGCAGGGCCCCGGGCTCGCGCACCGCCACCTGTTCCGCGAGAAGCGGCGAGCCGGCGGCATGCACTCGCATGGCAAGCATGTGCTGCCGCGCTCAGAGCGTCGAGGCGTCCGCCTCGAGCCCGACCGTCACGGGGATCCCGTTCGCGGCCTTCAGCGTCGCGATCGCGTAGTCCCAGTCGATGGCGGCGGTCGTCTGGCCGAGCGCCTGGTTGAGCAGCTGCTCGAATTGCCCGAGCTGGGGCGCGATCGTCTGCCCTTGGTCATCGACCGGCGGGTGGACCTCGAGGAGCAGCTGCCCATCGACATAGGCGACCTTGACCGGATCGTCGATCAGATAGACCTTCGTGCCGACGGGCACGGTCGGGAAGAGCGCCGCCACGTCCTCAGGATACATGCGGATGCATCCGTGCGTCACCGGCATGCCGACGGCGAGCGGATTGTTGGTGCCGTGGATCAGGTAGTCCCCGGGGCGGACGTCGAGGCGCATCGCGAAGTCGCCGAGCGGATTCTGCGGTCCCGGAGGGACGACGGTGGGCAGCGGGTCGCCATTCTGCACGTGCTCCTTGCGGATGGACTGCGGCGGGTACCAGTACGGATGCACGATCTTCTGGACGATGTGCGTCTCGCCGAGCGGCGTCTTCCAATCCATCTTGCCGATGCTGACCGGGTAGGTGACGACCACCCGCTTGCCGTGCCGCGGCTTGGGGTAGTAGTAGAGGCGGTGCTCCGGAATGTTGACGACGATGCCGTCGCGAGGCCCGGGCGGCAGGATGCGCCGGCCGGGAATCACGATTGGGGTCCCCGCTCCGGGCAGCCACGGGTCCACACCGGGATTCGCGCGGGTGATCTCCTCGGATCCGACGCCGTACTGCCGCGCGAGGTCGTAGAGGGTATCCTCGTAGCGCGTCTTGAGGTGCATGTCCTCGCCGACGACCTGGGTCGAGTCGCCGGCGCCGAGCTCGTAGACGGCGGCCGAGCTCGGCAGCGAGGGAACCGCGAGCGCGAGGGCGAGCAGGAGCGCGCCGACCGCTCCGCGGGAGCGGACTTTGGCGACCGCAAGTGCCCGACCGTGCGCCCCCGATGCCCGACAGTGGGCCACCCGCGCGCGAGCGCGGACCGATGGCGCTCGGCCGACGCGCCGTGTCGGAGAAAGGCTCGAGTCCGGAGAGTGCATCGGGGTGACGGCTCGCTGCGCGCGCCGAAGTTGCAGACCTGTGCACATTTTACGGCGAAATAGGTCGAGCGCGACGCGGAACCCCCGCAAATGCGAAGTGGCTCAATAAAATATCCGCCGCGTCGCGGCCTACAATGCGGACGCTCGGTATGCGTCTTGCTCGGCTCGAGCGTACGCTCAACGAGAACCGTCCATGCGCGCGCCTCTTCAAATCGCTCTCGCCGCCACGATCCTGCTCGGCGCCTCGGGATGCCGCATTCTGCGCGAGCACGAGGGTCCGACCGCTTACGTCGGCGACGCGGCGATCAACGCGAGCGTGGAGATCGCGCTCGTCCACAGCCCTGAGATCGAGGCGCAGGAGATCGACGTGCACACCTTCCAGGGCACGGTCACTCTCGATGGCGTGGTGGACAGCGCCGCGATGGCGCGGCGCGCCGAGCAGATCACGCGCGACACTCCGGGCGTCAGAGCCGTGGACAGCAGGCTCCAAGTCGCAGGCTCGGCTCCGCGGCAGGGCACCTCGCGCTAGGCTTCGCGGCAGAGCGCTTCGCGCCAGGCTTCGCGGCCGTCCGAGTTTGATATGCTCGCCGGCGCGTGCCGCTGCCGAGCTCCAACCCTCGCGGAATCGACGTGCCCCGCAGGCGATCCGCCCGCGACTCGAGGCTGCCCCGCTCGTTCTACGCGCGGCCGTCGATCGAGGTCGCGCCGGACCTGCTCGGATTGCATCTCGTGCACGCCGTCGGCCGCACGCTGCGCGTCGGGCGCATTGTCGAGACCGAGGCGTACATGGGCCCCGACGATCTCGCGGCGCATTCCGCGGGCGGCCGGCGCACGGCGCGCACGGAAGTCATGTTCGGGCCTCCGGGCCACGCGTACGTCTACTTCATCTACGGCTTCTGGAACTGCTTGAACGTCGTGACCTCGCCGCCGGGCGTGCCGCACGCGGTGTTGCTGCGCGCGCTCGAGCCGTTGTCGAACGTCGCGGGCGGCAGCTGGGGACCGGGGCTGCTGTGCCGCGCCCTGGGCATCGACCGAGCGCTGAACGGTGCCGATCTGCTCGGCGACGTCCTGTGGATCGAGCGGCCCGCGGGAAGACGGCGCGAAGTGCGCATCGGCACGGGACCCCGGATCGGGGTCGAGTACGCCGGAGAGTGGGCACGCCGGCCCTGGCGCTTCTACGATCGGGACTCGCCCTTCGTCTCGAGCGTCTCGGCGGCGGCGCGCCGGCGCGCCGGGATCCCGTAGGGTGGATACGATCGAAGTCGCGGTGATCGGCGCGGGCGCGGTCGGGCTCGCGATCGCCCGGGCGCTCGCGCACGACGGGCGCGAGGTGCTGGTGCTCGAGGCAGCCGACACCTTCGGCACGGGCGCGAGCTCGCGCAACAGCGAGGTGATCCACGCCGGCATCTACTACGCGCCGGGCTCCCTCAAGGCGCGGCTCTGCGTCGAGGGCCGGCTGCGCCTTTACGACTTCTGCGTTCGCTTCGGGATCGCGCATCGCCGCTGCGGCAAGCTCCTCGTCGCGACCTCCGCCGCGCAGCTCGCGCGGCTCGAGGAGACGGCCTCCACGGCGCGATCGAACGGCGTTGAGCTCGTCGCGCTCGATCGCGACGGGGCTCGATCCCTCGAGCCCGAGCTCGAATGCCAAGCCGCCCTGCACTCCCCGCACACGGGCATTCTCGACACGCACGCCTACCTGCTCACGCTGCTCGGCCAGGCCGAAGCCCATGGCGCGACGTGCGCGTACGGCAGCCGCGTAACGCGCATGCGGCTCGAGGGCGATGCAGTCGCGATCGCCGTGAACGGCGCGCCGGCCTCGCTCGCCGCCTCGCTCGTCGTGAACGCGGCGGGTCTCGATGCGCCCGCGCTCGCGCGAGCGACGGAGGGTTTCCCCGAGGATCGAATTCCGCGCAGCTACCTCGCGAAGGGCAGCTACTTCACGCTGAGGAGCCGCTCGCCCTTCACGCGTCTCGTTTATCCCCTGCCGGAGCCGGGCGGCCTCGGGGTGCATTTGACGCTCGACCTCGCCGGCCGCGCGCGGTTCGGGCCGGACGTGCAATGGATCGAGAGGCCGGACTATGCCGTCGATCCGGCGCGCGCCGCGCACTTCTACGCCGCCATCCGCAGCTACTGGCCCGCGCTCGCGGACGGCGACTTGCAGCCTGCCTACGCGGGCATCCGCTCGAAGATCTCCGGTCCCGGCGAGCCGCCGGCCGACTTCCGCATCGAGGGCCCCGAGACGCACGGGGCGCCGCTCGTCAATCTCTTCGGCATCGAGTCTCCCGGCCTCACCGCATCGCTTGCCATCGCCGAGCACGTCGCCACCCTGCTCCGCGGGATGTGATCGCCCGAGGCCCCGGGGTGCGGCAGGCGAGTCAGCAGAGGGTGGGAGCGTAAAGCGGCAGGCGAGTCAGCAGGAGGGCGGGAGCCCCCTCAGCGCCGCGCTGTAGAACGCGCCCCGGAGGGGCGCTCTTGAACAGCGCGGCGCTGAGGGGGCTCCCACCCTCCCCACGACATCAGCGCTACCCTCCCGCGACATCAGCGTCGGGCGTGGCCGACTCACCCGATGATCTGGCGGTGCTGCAGCTCGGCGATGACACGGCGCGCCGCGTCCTCGGCGGTCGCATCGCGCGTGGAGAGCACGAGCTCCGCGTGCTCGGGCACCTCGTAGGGCGAGTCGATGCCGGTGAAGTGCTTGATCTTGCCCGCCTTGGCGCGTGCGTAGAGCCCCTTCGGATCGCGCCGGATACATTCCTCGAGCGGCGTGTCGACGAAGATCTCGATGAACTCGCCCTCCGGGACCAGCTCGCGCACCATGCGCCGCTCGGCGCGGAACGGCGAGATGAACGAGCAGAGGACGATGAGCCCGGCGTCCACGAACAGCCGCGCCATCTCGCCCACGCGGCGAATGTTCTCGACGCGGTCCGCGTCCGTGAATCCGAGGTCGCGATTGAGGCCGTGGCGCACGTTGTCGCCGTCGAGCAGGTAGGTGTGCGCGCCGTGCGTGTAGAGCTCCTTCTCGACGAGATTGGCGATCGTCGACTTCCCCGAGCCGGACAGCCCGGTGAACCACAGGATGACGGGCTTGTGGCCGTTGCGCCGCACCCGCGTCTCCCGGTCGATCGTGAGGCTTTGGCGATGGACGTTCGTCGCCCGCCGCAGGCCGAAGGTGATCATTCCGGCGCCGGCGGTCGCGTTGTTGAAGCGGTCGATGAGGATGAACCCACCCGTCTCGCGGTTCTCGGCGTACGGGTCGAACGCGACCGGCGTCGCCGTCGCGATGTTGCACAGCCCGATCTCGTTGAGCCCCAGCGTCTTCGCGGCGATGTGCTCGAGCGTGTTCACGTCGACCTTGTGCTTGAGCGTCGTCACGCGGGCCGGGACGTACTTCGTCCCGATGCGCACGAGGTAGGAGCGGCCGGGCAGCATCGGGTCCTCGGCCATCCACAGCACGTGCGCCGCGAACTGATCCACCACCTCCGGGCGCGCGTCCGCGCGCGCGAGCACGTCGCCGCGCGCGATGTCGATGTCGTCGGCCAGCACGAGAGTCACCGCATCGCCGGCGCGCGCCTCGCGCAGATCGCCGTCCGCCGTCACGATGCGCGAGAGCGTGGACTCCCGGCCGGAGGCCGCAACGACCAGGCGGTCACCGACCGCGACCGACCCCGAGGCGACCGTGCCGGAGTACCCGCGGAAATCGAGATTCGGCCGGTTGACCCATTGGACCGGGAAGCGGAACGGCCGATCGGCGAGGCCGGGATCGGCGTCCACCGATTCCAGATACTCGAGCAGCGTCGGTCCCTCGTACCAGCCCATGCGCTCGGAGCGCGCCGTGACGTTGTCGCCGTAGCGGGCGGAGATCGGAATGGGCGTCACGGAGGCGAAACCGAGCGTTTGAGCGAAGCCGAAGTAGTCCCCGACGATGTGGTGGAAGCGCTCCGCCGAGAAATCGACGAGGTCGATCTTGTTGACGGCGAGCGCGACGTGGCGCACGCCGAGCAGAGCGCAGATGTAGCTGTGGCGGCGGGTCTGGGTGAGCACGCCCTTGCGCGCATCGATCAGAATGACCGCCGCCTCGGAGTTCGAGGCGCCGGTCGCCATGTTGCGCGTGTATTGCTCGTGCCCCGGCGTGTCCGCGACGATGAACGATCGCCGCGGAGTGCTGAAGAATCGGTACGCCACGTCGATCGTGA
This sequence comes from Gammaproteobacteria bacterium, assembly GCA_030038645.1. Lineage (GTDB taxonomy): Bacteria > Pseudomonadota > Gammaproteobacteria > Steroidobacterales > Steroidobacteraceae > JASHUC01. Next base: position 418 of record JASHSR010000053.1, on the reverse strand, counting down.
TGCCCTGCTCGCGCTCGGCCTCGAGGCCGTCGACGAGCAGCGCGAGATCCATGTCGTCTCCCGTCGTCCCGTGCTTGCGGCTGTCGCGGCGCAGGGCATCGAGCTGATCGTCATGGATGAGCTTACTGTCATAGAGCAGTCGGCCGATGAGCGTCGACTTGCCGTCGTCGACCGAGCCGCACGTCAGGAATCGAAGCAGGCCCTTCGCCGGGCCCGTGGCTGCGGCACTCACCACGACCTCGCTCGGCAGCTGTGCGGTCATCAGAAGTACCCCTCGCGCTTCTTCTTCTCCATCGAGGCCGACTCGTCGCCGTCGATCACGCGGCCCGAGCGCTCGGAGGTGCGCGTGGTGAGCATCTCATCGATGATGTCGTCGAGCGTCGCGGCCGTGCTCTCGATCGCCGCGCTGAGCGGATAG
>JASHSR010000560.1 GCA_030038645.1 Gammaproteobacteria bacterium | reverse complement strand
TGCGGGGTGGAGCAGTCTGGCAGCTCGTCGGGCTCATAACCCGAAGGTCGCAGGTTCAAATCCTGCCCCCGCTACCACATGACCCTAGGCCCTTGCAGAGCGCGCCAACGTTCTGATTCCAATGGGCCATGAGCCCGTCGTCAGGCAGTGGCTCCAAACGAATCTTCCCGCCGAACCACTCGCGTAAGAGCAAGCGCGCCTTCAGGATCGCGTCTGGGTGGCCGTCGAGGCCAAGTGCCACTTGCCGGCGGTACAGCTCTGCCGCGCCGGGCAGGATGATAGGCGCCTTGGCCGGTAAGCCCGCCATTGAGCACGGCAGTATCCCTAACGATACGATCGTCAATATCTATGCCAATCTCACAACAGTTCTGGCCTGTTCACCTTAAGCCAATTACAAGCCGCTGCGTACAGGGACTCAGCCTGTGACAGGCACTCACTCACCGCGGATTCCGGAATGATGTCTCCCGAGTACTCAGTGAGATTGCGCTGCTTGCGTAACTTATCCAGTCGAACCACGGTTTGAGCGTCGATTCCGAACGTCGTGGGCAACGTCTGAATTGCCGTCTGATGATGACCGGGCTTGCTGGTCAGGGTTCGGTATCCGTGTGCATGCAATCCGACATCGGCCAGCATGCGCACTGCCGTGTACGCACTTCCGAAACGCGTCTCGGCGCTTACTGCCTGCACCTTGGCGTCGGCGATATGACGCGACGCACCGTCGAGTAGGCGCCTGATCGTTTCCCTGGCGGGTGCAATCGGCTCAAGGCTGATGCCGACCAAGCTCTTCAAGGCCATTTTCACCCCCAATCAGAAACACCTTCTTGCTCGCTACCACTTCCCTCAGGAAAGGGTCCCGTCTCTGGAGTCTATTGCGCCATTCGCGAGGGGTGAATACTTTCGGATTGATGTCCCTCGAGAGCTGCTGCTGTGCAAGATGCAATGCGTCCACGACTACCCCAAAGTCCGCAGAGCCGATGATCATCAGATCGACATCGCTTCCCTTCGTTTCGGTTCCGCGTGCGACCGAGCCGAAGATGAACGCGACATCGATGCTGTCGGTCAACGGTTTGAGCGCCTCTGCAACCACGTCCGCCAGTCCGGAAGTCTTGCGCAAGATTCCGGCAAGCTCCTCGAATATCGGAGATTGCCTGTTCGCGCTATAGGCGAGCTGATTCCCACGACGTTCGCAATTCAGTAGGCCAACGTCAGCCAGCCGTTTCAGCTCGCGAGTCAACGTCCCGGGTGGAAGACCTGTTCGGCGCGCAATCTCGCGCCCATGAAGAGATTCGTCGGGATGCAGGAGAAGCAGGCCGAGCACGCGGCGGCGATAGCCTGGGAACAAGGTGGACGAAAGCGATTGATGCATAATTAGCATCGATTGTCGCCTTTTTTAAATCACTTTGCAATCTCGCGCGCGCTGCCCGTCGACACTCGGCACGCTCGCCCGGTCAGGGCATACGTCGCCGATCGCCGCCCGCCGACGCCCACTGCCAGCATGGAGCGATACGTCCACTCGGATGCGGTTGTTGCGGCCGATTGCGCGCAGGGTGCGGTTGCCGCTCGCCCGCGCTCCGGGGTGGGCGGAGGTCGGCGGAGTATAATGCTGATTATTCATCGACTTGGAATGCGCTCATTGTCGCGTCGGCGCTGCTTGCGGATGGCAATCGAATTGTGGCACTCGGGTACGCATGCAGTACATCTGATGATTGGGATCCATGACTGAAGAACTGGACGTCCGGCGAAAGCCAGTGGAACTGGCAGGCGTATCGACCTGGATCACGAGCCGAGAGGACTTGATTCTCTCAAAGCGGGTCTAGGCGCGGGACGCCAACTCCGAATTGCAAAAGCGCGACGTACGTACGTTGCTCGACGAATCGGTCGATTGGACGTATCTGCGAGCGTGGGCTACGAAGTTGGGCGTCGTCGACGTGCTCGAGGAGGTTTCAAAGTGAACGATACCTCGCCAGAGATGGAGCGAATCGTCAACGAGCGGTATCGGCAAATGAGCGCCGATCAGCGGATACGAATGGCGTCTTCGATGTTCGAGACGGCGCGCAAAATCATCGAGTCGTCTCTTTCGGCGGAGATGGGTCGCAAAGAGCGCCGCCTCGCCTGGGCGAGACGCCTCTACGAGGGAGAGCTTCCCGAGAAAGCCCTGTTGGCCTTTGCTGAATGGACGGGATGACGGGGCCGTCGCCTTCGGCGGCCGCACAGGCTGAATCCCCTACAGGCGATCACTGTGCCGAGCGGCAAGGAGCTGAGCCTCCGAGCACACGGCCCTCATGTCACGGTCGGATCGGCAGAGGGATCTAAGGATGGAGTTCGTCCTTCTGCCGCCTCGAGGCGCGGGCCAGCTCCGCTCGTCACGTCGTGCTGCGGCACCTGCGCCGCGCTCACTTGATGATCTCGAAGTCGTCATCGCCCAGGGGCCGGGCGAAGTCGCCCCACTTGCCGCTCCGACGCCAGTAATCGTAGATACCGAGATCGCGAAGCAGCGTCTTGAAGGCCGGAAGCCTCCGCGCCTCGCGCAGGAACGGAAGCCACATCGTTGACAGAGTGCCCCCGTTCCGCTCGACATAGCTGCGGCGCATTGCAGCGACAGCGAGCGGTGCATCGCCCAGGCGCGCCGCGTACCAGGACAAAACCATCGTGCGGGCCCAATCCGGGTAGGTGTCATCGTCGAAGGCCTGCCGGATTCGGGCAAGCCCGGCAGCAGGCTGATCCAGGAGCGCGAGGACCTGGTGCAAGACCGGTGTGGGGCGGGCTGGGCACTCGAGATACCGGCGAAATTGCACACGGGTGCGCTCGACATCGCCTGCGTCCCAGATCCGCATCAGGGCTACATGCTCCGCAGGCTCGCGGTTGCCGGCGAGACCGAGCGTGCGCTCGTATTCGGCGCGAGCATCGTCGACCCGTCCCGCGGCGTATAGTTGGACCTGGAGCAGCAGAGATCCGAGGAGCGACAGCGGATCGGCCGTGCAGGCCATCCTGAGTCCCGCGATGGCCTCCGCGGTGCGGCCGACAGACGCCAGAAAGCTACTCGAAGTGAACAGGCCGAGAGAGTCCGATGGCGGCGCGAGCGCTTTCATCCTCGCGAACGCGCTGTCGGCGCCCAGCCACTCGCGGCGCCACGAGAGCCAGACGCCGTTCACCAGGTGCGTACTCCAATGATCCGGGGCGGTGGCGAGCGCCTCTTGGACCATGGAAGCCATGTCGCGGAGTGTCCGGTCGTCGCGCTCCGGCGCGAAGTTCCGTCGGTAGAGATACACCGTGAAAAAGCCCGCCCGTGCTCTCGCAAAGCCCGGGTCGAGCGCGAGCGCTTCGCGAAAGAGCGCTTCGGCGCGATCGGATTCGGCCGGAACGACCTGATTGGCCAACGCTTGCGCGCGCAGGTACTTATCGTAGGCCTCGATGCTGGTGGTGCCGCGGTCCTCGATCGCCTTCTTCTCCTCGGGCAGGAGCTTCAGCCTCAAGGCGGCGACGATCGCCTGCGAGATCTCGTCTTGAAGCGCGAAAATGTCATCGAGCTCTCGATCGTAGCGCTCGGCCCACAGGTGACCCCCGGAAGCGGCGTCGATGAGCTGGCCGGTGATGCGTACGCGAGTTCCCGACTTGCGCACGCTCCCCTCGAGCACGTGGCTCACGCCGAGTTGGCGTGCGATGGCCTTCACGTCGGCCGACTTACCCTTGAACGTGAAGGCGGTATTGCGCGCAATGACCAGCAGCGCCGAGACCTTCGAGAGGTCGGTGATGATGTCCTCGGAGATCCCATCGGAGAAGTATTCCTGCTCGGGATCGCCGCTCATGTTGGCGAAGGGCAGCACCGCGATCGACGGCTTGTCGGGCAACACCGGTTCCAGCGCGGCGATCTCGGACGCCGCATCGGCGCGCACCACCGGCGCCACGAAACGATAGCCGCGGCCCGGGATCGTCTGGATGCAGCTGCCCTGCTCCCGGCCCCGGTCGAGGGCGCGACGCAAGGCCGATATCTGCACGGTC
>JASHSR010000559.1 GCA_030038645.1 Gammaproteobacteria bacterium | reverse complement strand
CGTCGGCATATGCCGACTCAACGAAGGCAATCGCGTCCGGACAATGGCCGGATTGCGAGAGATGGATCGCCCACAGGTAAGGCTGGAACCCGGCAAAGAGGTACTGCGCCGCGTCCACGACGAGCTCGTGGTAGTCATCGGCGCCGCCGGTGAAGGTCTTCGGGACGAGCTGGCCGCCGCGCACGGTGAGTGCGAGCCCGCCCGATGCGGTCTCGACCAGCTCGCCGCCGATGTGCAGATCGTGGCCCAACCGGGCCTTCAGAAGCCGCGAGAGCTCCCCGAGCGAGATTCCCGTCTCGGGCACGTCGACCCTGACCTCGCTCGACCAGGCGTTCGTGAGGCTGCGCTTGCTGACCACGGCAGTTCGCGTGGCGTCCTGCAGGCGGCTGAGCTCATCCAGCACGTCGCTCGCGACCACGGTCCCGGTCACCCCTCTGGCCGCGAGCGCCGCGGGAGCGTCGAAGGCATCGATGACGACGCTGTGCGAGGTGAAGGCGTCGTAGAGCATCACGGCGATGCCGGCGCCGATGACGATCATGACCAGCGCGATGACGACCTGGAAGGCGATTCGGATGGCCTGGCCGATGCGCTGGCCGTGCAGCAGCGACCGTTGATGGGCGAGCTGCGCGAGGCGCAGCGCGTGCTCGTCCTCCAGGTGCTGCCGCTGAGTCGCGAGGAGCCGGGTCTGCTCGTCCAGAAACGCCTCGGTCTTGCGGGCGACGCCAGGGTCGTTGCCGCTCAGGCGCGCAGCGACGGCTGCCGCGAACGCGTCGGCGCCGGCTGCTGCCTGAGGTGCTTCGACTTCCGGTCTCTCCTCCTCGCCGCCGAGAACTCCGCCAAGCAAGTCATCTGCCATAGTGAAGATTCCTCAGGGCCGTCGGCTCGCTGGCGCTCAGCGTCGTTGGCTCGCCGCAGCGTTGCGAGCCTGTTTCAGTGCGGTCCACTGGGGGGCGTATTTCAGCGCCTCATCGTATTTGGCCAGCGCGTCGCTCCGGCGGCCCTGCTTCGCGAGCGCGTCGCCCCATCCTTTCAGTGCGTCGGCGAAGTGCGGACCTTTGTCGTGCGCGAGTGAGAACTCGCGGGCTGCACCTGCGAGGTCACCGCGGGCGAGAAGCGCTTGGCCCCACTCGAAGTAGGCCATCGGGAGATCCGGGGCTTGACGCACGGCCTCGGCGAACCAGCGGTCGGCGGTGGCTGCATCACCCGCCGCTGCGGCAACCTTGGCGCGAGTGCGGACACAGAGATAGCAGTCGGTCGGGGTTTGAGAGATGAGCGCGCTGGCTGATGCCGTATCGCCAGTCATTGCCTCGGCGTAGGCGAGCAAGGGGTAGTACTGAGTGGCGAGAGCGAGATCATAGGGAGCCGCGAACTCCGGGCGCTGCGGGTCCGACTTCAGTTCAGCTGACTTCTGCGCCACCTCCGCCGCGACCAACGCGTTGGCAGCGTCGCGCGCCTCTGGCCAATCGTGGGCTGCGGAGCTGACATCCCAGCGAGCCTGCAGCACCGTACCGTCCGGAGGTCCGGCGGCAAGCGCGAGGCCCAACTCCTGCCGCGCGGCCGCCTCGTCGTGCAAAAGCGCAGCCACCTGGGCGCGTTCTGCGTAACGATGTGTGAATGGGACGTCGGGGCGCCGGTCAAAAACTTGGAAGTCGTCCCGGAGTGCTGCGAAGTCGCCCGTGCGCTGGTCGATATAGCTATGCCCATAGGCGATCATCCAAGGGTAGGCATCCTGTTGGGACGCCAATTGATCCTGCCTCCGGGTTCCTATCCACTTCCGCGCAAAATCGACGACAGCCTCGTCGTGACCCAGATCCGAACTGGCAGCTGCAGCCTCGTACCAGCCAACCAGCACGCGTGGATCGATGTCCGTCGCAATCAAGGCACTCGAGAGCCCTCGGCGCGCATTCGGATCCCTGCCGCTCACTAGCGCGTAGGCGTCAGCTCGGTCTCGACTGGAGAGCGCCGCCAGGCGCGCACTGTGCACGTAGCGCACGGCGCTGTCGTAGGCCTCTGCTCGGCGACCCTTGCTGTCAAGATAAATGACGTCGTTACCGGGGTCGAAGACTGCAAACGCCTTCTCAGCGGCGGTCTGCAGCAGGTCGTTCAGGTCTGCGCTCGATCCGCTCACCACGATCGGATCAGCGCCGGCAATATGCAATACGAGAGAGATCGAGCCGTCTTCCCCCGCGAGCAGCTCTCCGTTGACCACGGTCTGGTGGCCGAGCCAGCGGTGCAGGAAGCGCTCGAGCTCGTCGATAGAGATGCCCGTCTCCGGAATCTGCACCTTCAAGACGCTGGCCTGATCGGCGCGGACGTCACTCGAGTAAGTGAGCGAATGACTGTTCGTGAAGGCTCGGATGGCCGCAACGCGGCTCGCCAGATCCTCGGCGAGCGCCTGGCTCGTCACGCCGCGCGCCGCGAGATCCGACGGCACCGTGAAGTCTTCCACGACGAGGCCGTGATCGCTTATCGCCTCGACGGTCATGCGAACCGCGGCGAGAAGAACTCCGATGACGAGCAACGCGATGCAGGTGTAGAGGGCGTTGCGCATGTAGTCGGCGTAGCGCTTGCGCTTGGCGGCACCGACGGTCAGTCGGAGGTGCGTCAGGCGCGAGGTGTGCTCATCCTCGAGGTGCTGCGCTTGGAGGTCTAGCAGACGCGCCTGCTTCTCCAAGAACACCTCGGTCTTGCGCGCGACGCCGGGGTCGCTTCCGCTCAGGCGTGCCGCGATCGCGGCCGCGAACGCCTCGGCGCCGGCCGTGGGCTCGGAGGCGGCGGATTCGGATTTATCGTCGTCGCCGCCGAGAATGCCGTCGAAGAGTTCGTCTGCCATGGCAGTCCGATCAGGGTGGACGGCGGCGACTGCAGCGCGGACCGCGAGCAGGGCTGACGATCGGA
>JASHSR010000558.1 GCA_030038645.1 Gammaproteobacteria bacterium | reverse complement strand
AGATCGCCCGCATCCGCTCGGCGGAGTACACGAGCCGGCCGGAGCTCTTCAGCGAGGAGGCGCTCGCGGTGGACGTATTCATCAGCCCCGAGCAGCTGGTCACCGAATACATCGAGCGCCTGATCCGCTACCCCGGCACGCTGCAGGTCCTCGACTTCGCCGAGGGCAGGGTCCGCCTCGTCGGGGTCCGCGCCCTGAAGGGCGGCCTTGCGGTCGGCCGGCGCCTGAGCGAGCTGCGCGAGCACGTCCCCGGCATCGACGTGCGCGTGCTCGCGATCTATCGCGCCGGCCGCATGATCCGGCCGGACGGAGAGACCCTGATCGAGGACGGGGATGAGATGTACTTCCTCGCCGCGCGCGAGTCCATCCGGCGCGTGATGACCGAGATGCGCCGGAAGGAGGAGACGGCGCGCCGGGTGGTGATCGCCGGAGGCGGCAACATCGGCTTGAGGCTCGCGAAGGCGCTCGAGAAGAGCCAGCAGGTGAAGCTCATCGAGCGCGACGTGCGGCGCGCCCGCCGCGTCTCCGAGCTGCTCGAGAGCACCATCGTCCTGAACGGCGACGCCGCCGACGAGGAGCTGCTCGTCGAGGAGAACATCGACAGCACCGACGTCTTCGCGGCGATCACCAACTCCGAGGAGGCGAACATCCTCTCCGCCATGCTCGCCAAGCGGCTCGGCGCCCACAAGACGATCGCCCTCATCAACAAGCCCTCGTACGCCGAGCTGATCGAGAGCGGCAGCATCGATGTCGCCGTCTCCCCGCAGACCATCACGATCGGCTCGCTGCTCGCGCACGTGCGCCGCGGCCACATCGTGAAGGTCCATTCGCTGAGGCGCGGCGCGGCCGAGGCGCTCGAGGCCATCGCGCGCGGCACCGGGACGAGCTCGCGCGTGGTGGGCCGGCGGGTGGAGGAGATCCCGCTGCCGGAGGGCGCGTCCATCGGGGCCGTGGTCCGCGGCGACGAGGTCATCATGGCCCATCACGATACGGTCGTGAACGCCGACGATCACGTGATCCTGTACCTCTCCGATCGCCGGCACGTCGAGGCGGTCGAGCGGCTGTTCCTCGGAGCCTGAGAGATCGAGGGGCGCCGCATGCTGGCCGTCGCCAACGTGCTCGGGCTGATGCTCGTCGCCTTCAGCGCCGCGTACATCCTGCCGATCGCCGCGGCGCTCATCTCCGCCGACGGCACCGGCGCCCCGTTCGTCGCGGCGGGGCTCCTCACCGTCGGCGTGGGGCTCGCGGTCACCACGGCGACGCGGCGCCGGGCGCGCGAGCTCAAGCCGCGGGACGGATTCCTGCTCGTCGCGCTCGGCTGGGTCGCCATGTCCGCCTCGGCGACGGTGCCGCTGCTCATCCTCCTGCCGAATCTGTCGTTCACCCGCGCATTCTTCGAGGCGATGTCGGGCCTCACGACGACGGGCGCGACGATGCTGACGGGCCTCGACACCCTGCCCCCCTCGATCAATCTGTGGCGTCACACGCTCGAGTGGTGCGGCGGCCTCGGCATCATCGTGCTCGCCGTGGCCGTCCTGCCCCTGCTCGGCGTCGGAGGCATGCAGCTCTATCGTGGCGAGGCGCCCGGCCCCGTCAAGGAGGACAAGCTGACGCCGCGGATCAGGGAGACGGTGAAGTCGCTCTCGCTCACCTACTCCACTCTCACGGTGGCCGGCATCGTCGCGCTCAGGATCTCCGGCATGTCGTGGTTCGACGCCATCTGCCACTGCTTCTCGGCGGTCGGCCTCGGCGGCTTCTCCACGCACGATCAGAGCATCCGGTACTTCCACTCGTCCGCCATCGAGCTCACGCTCGCCGCTTTGATGATCATCGCCTCGCTGAGCTTCGCTCGCCACTTCGTGGCCCTGCGGAGGCTCACGCTCGAGCCCTACACGCGCGACCCCGAGGCCAAGGCCATCCTCGTCGTGCTCGCCGTGAGCGTGGTGGGAGTCGCGGTGTTGCTCGCGCACCGGCACGTCTATCCGAGCTTCGCCGCCTCCTTGCGCCACTCGCTGTTCAACGTCGTCTCGATCGCCACGACCTCGGGGCTCGTCTCGGACGATTACACCGCGTGGCCGCTGCTCGCGCCCTTCTGGATGCTCTTCCTGTGCTGCTTTCTCTGCAGCACCGGCTCCGCCGGAGGCGGCATCAAGATGTTCCGCACGCTGCTGCTCTCGCGCCAGGCGGGACGCGAGCTGAAGCTCCTGGTGCACCCGAGCGCCGTCGCGCCGATCCGCATCGGCGGCCGGCTCATTCCCGACCGTGTCGGCAACTCGGTGCTCGCCTTCATCTTCCTCTACTTCATGACGACCGCGGTGCTGACGTTCGCGCTGCTCGCCACGGGGCTCGATTTCGTCTCGTCCTTCGGCGCCATCGTGGCGACGATCAACAACACCGGGCCGGGCCTCGGCGTCGTCGGCCCGTTCAAGACGTATCACAGCCTCACGACGCTGCAGACCTGGATCTGCACGCTCTCCATGCTGCTCGGCCGGCTCGAGATCTTCAGCGTCGTCGTGCTGTTCACGCCCGCCTTCTGGCGCAAGTGATCGGCGCAGCCGACCGAGCGCGGCCGCTCGGTGCAACTTTTGACGCCCGGCCGCCTCTAACGGCCGTGGCGCGAGAATCGGCGCTGCCGGTACGCCGCGCCATGAGGGCTGCGGCCGGGGTTCCTCCTGCAAAGGTTGGCTCGACATGGGGACCTTCGGCCAATCGGATCGCGGTCGCAGCCTCTCTTCTCGCCGGCGAGCCGCTCCGGGGTGCCGAGCGCGCCCCAATGGCCCGGCTGGCGTAAGCGGGCGAGCGAGCGCACCAACCCGCCCCGAATGGGGCAAGATGGCGCGATGAGCTCGATCGTTCCGCCCCCGCGCCCGGACTGGGCCCTTTTCCTCGACATCGACGGAACGCTCGTTGACCTCGCGCCGACGCCCGAAGCCATCGAGGTGAGCGCGGACCTGCCGGCGCTGCTCGAGCGGCTCGCGCACCGCTTGGCGGGAGGCCTCGCGCTCGTGAGCGGCCGGCGCCTCTCGGATCTCGATCGGCTCTTCGCACCCTTCCGCTTTCCCGCGGCCGGCGTGCACGGCGCCGAGCGCAGAGACGCGCTCGGTGGACTGCATTGCGCCGGCCTGACGAGCGCCGATCTCGAGCCGGCGCGCGCCGAGCTGCGCCGATTCGTGTCGCGGCATCCGGCGCTGCGGCTCGAGGACAAGGGCCGCAGCCTCGCGCTGCACTTTCGCCAAGCCCCCGGGCTCGAGTCGGCCGTCCGCGAGGTCCTCGATCGGATCCGGGCGAGCCTCCCCGCCGATGCGTGTCTGCAGCCCGGTCATTGCGTCATCGAGGTGAAGAGCGGCTCATCGAGCAAGCGCGGGGCGATCGAGCAGTTCATGCAGGAACTTCCCTTCGCCGGGCGCATTCCTATCTACTTGGGAGACGACCTCACGGACCTCGACGCGCTCGCCTATGCGCAGTCGGCCGGGGGCCGAGGTATCTTCATCGGCCCGGAGCCGCGACCGGGCTGCGACTGGCTGCCCGATCCGGCGGCCGTGCGCGAGTGGCTGAGGAGTCTCGACGAGCAGTGAAACGGCTGGTCTGCGTCTCGAACCGAATCTCGCTGCCCCGCCGCTCGGCGGCGGGCGGACTCGCCGTGGGCGTCCTCGCGGCGCTCCAGCGCATCGGAGGAGTCTGGCTCGGATGGAGCGGCGAGACCTCCGACGAGCCGCGCGCGGAGCCGGAAGTCACCGTGAGGGACAACGTCCGCTATGCGACGATCGATCTGCGCTCCGCCGAGCTCGACCGCTATTACAACGGCTTCTGCAACAGCACGCTCTGGCCGCTCTTTCACTACGCGACCGGCCGCTTCCGCTACGAGTACGAGGACTACGAAGCCTATCAGGCCGTCAACGCGCAGTTTGCCCGGCAGCTCGCGGGGCTGCTTCGGCCCGATGACGTGGTCTGGGTCCACGACTACCAGCTGATCCCGCTCGCGCGCTACCTGCGCCGGCTCTCGTTCGACGGGCCCATCGGATTCTTCCTGCACATTCCCTTCCCTCCCCTGCAGGTCCTGCGCGTGCTGCCGAGCCACGCCGAGATCGTCCGCGACCTGTGCCAGTACGATCTCACCGGCTTTCAGACCGAGGACGATCTGCATGCTTTCGAGTCGTGCCTCGAGCTGCCGGCGCACGCCATCGCGCACGTGCGCAACGGCTCGCAGCTCGAGGTGGACGGCCGCACGGTGCGCCTCGGGGTCTATCCGATCGGGGTCGAGGCGGACGAGGTCGCGAGCGAGGCGACCGAGGCGATGGGCGAGGAGACGGTGCAGCGCCTCATCGCGAGCCTGCTCGGCAGGAAGCTGATCATCGGGGTGGACCGGCTCGACTACACGAAGGGCCTCACCGAGCGCTTCGGCGCGTTCGAGCACTTTCTCACGACGTTCCCGGACAACCAGGGCAAGGTCACCTTCCTGCAGATCGCTCCGCTCAGCCGGTCGGACGTGCTTGCGTACGGCGAGATCCGCTTGGCGCTCGAGCAGGTGGCCGGACGGCTCAACGGCCGCTTCGGCGAGGCGGACTGGACGCCCGTGCGCTACATCAACCGCAACTTCTCCCACGCAACGCTCATGGGCCTGCTGCGCGCGTCGCAGGTCGCTCTGGTCACGCCGGTGCGCGACGGCATGAATCTCGTCGCGAAGGAGTTCGTCGCGGCGCAGGATCCCGAGGATCCCGGAGTGCTCATCCTCTCGCCCCTCGCCGGCGCCGCGCGCGAGCTGACCGGGGCGCTTCTGGTCAACCCCTACGACAAGCGCGGCATCGCGCTCGCGCTGCAGACGGCCCTGCACATGCCGCTCGGCGAGCGCCGGCGGCGACACGAGCAAATGCTCGGCGCCGTCCGCCGGCACGACATCCACCACTGGTACCGCGAGTTCCTGCGCGACCTCACCGGCGAGCGCATCCTCGGTGACTCAGCCGCGGCCGCGACGAAATCGGTTGACGGTCTCCCGCAGCGAGAGAGTGGCCGCTCGGGCGGCCGGCGCGAAGTCGGCGCCGGACGAGGCGTACAGGATGGCTCGCGATGAGCTGACGATGAGGCCGGCGCCGGAGCGCGTCTGCCCGCAACCGACCGCCCGCTCAACGTCCCCGCCCTGAGCGCCGACACCCGGCACGAGAAGCGGCATGTCCCCCGCGATTTCCCGCACTTCCGCGAGCTCCTCGGGGTAGGTCGCGCCGACGACGAGCGCGCAGTTGCCGCGCGCATTCCAGCGCGTCGCCGCGAGCTCCGCGACGGCCTGATACAGCTTGCGGCCGCCGCCCACCGGCAGATCCTGCAGATCGCGCGCCCCGGGGTTCGAGGTCCTGCAGAGCACGATCGTGCCGCGGTCCTCGTATTCGAGGAACGGCTCGAGGGAATCGAAGCCGAGATAGGGGTTGACGGTCACCGCGTCCGCGCCGTAGCGCTCGAACGCCTCGATCGCGTATCGCTTCGCCGTGTTGCCCACGTCTCCGCGCTTGGCGTCGAGAATCACCGGTATGCCGGGGTAGCGGTGGTGAACGTACTCGATCGTCCGCTCGAGCTGATCCTCCGCCTCGTACGCTGCGTAATGGGCGAACTGCGGCTTGTAGGCGCAGACGAGATCCGCGGTCGCGTCGATGATGGCCTTGTTGAACTGGAAGATCGGCGAGGGTCGAGCCGCGATCGTCCCGGGGAAGCGCTCGATCTCCGGATCGAGCCCGACGCAGACGAGCGAGTCGTTGCGATCCCAGGCCTCGCCGAGCTGCCGGCAAAATCCCGTCACGCGGCGCGGCCGCGCGCGCCGAGGCCGCGCTTCTTCAAGTGCACGAGCAGGATCGAGACCGCGGCGGGCGTCACCCCCGGAATCCTCGCCGCCTGGCCGAGGGTCACCGGACGGATCTCCGCGAGGCGCTGGCGCGCCTCGATCGAGAGCCCGGCGACTCGCGAGTAGTCGAGATCGGCCGGCAGCGCCGTCTCCTCGCTGCGGCGCTGGCGCTCGATCTCCTCCTGCTGGCGCTCGATGTAGCCCGCGTACTTGGCGCGCACGTCCACTTGCAGCCGCACCTGCTGCGGAAGGCGGTCGTCGATACCGTCCCAGGCGGGCGCGCCCGCGAGCTCGACGATCTGCTCGTAGCGCACGTGCGGCCGCCGCAGCAGATCGAGCGCGGTCTGGTCCCGGCCGAGTGGCGCGTGCAGGACGCGGCGAGTCCACTCGGCCGGCGCCGAGTCGGGGTGGACTCTGAAGGCGGCGAGGCGCTGCACCTCGGCGTCCGACAGCCGGCGCTTGTCCTCGAGCAGCCGCCAGCGCTCGTCGTCGACCAGCCCCAGCTCGCGCCCGATCGGCGTGAGGCGCAGGTCCGCATTGTCCTCCCGCAGCAGGAGGCGGTACTCCGCGCGGCTCGTGAACATGCGGTAGGGCTCCCGTGCCCCGCGGGTCACCAGATCGTCGATGAGCACGCCGAGATAGCTGTCGCCTCGCTTGGGCGTCCACGGCTCGCGCTCCCGCACTCGACGGACGGCGTTGATGCCGGCGATCAGTCCTTGCGCCGCCGCCTCCTCGTATCCGGTGGTGCCGTTGATCTGCCCCGCGAAGTACAGCCCCTCGATGACTTTCGTCTCGAGCGACGGCATCAAGTCCCGAGGGTCGAAGAAGTCGTACTCGATCGCGTAGCCCGGACGCGTCAGATGTGCCCGCTCGAAGCCGCGGATGCTGCGCACGAAGTCGTACTGAACATCGAACGGCAGGCTGGTCGAGATGCCGTTCGGGTAGACCTCCGAGGTGCCGAGCCCCTCGGGCTCCACGAAGATCTGGTGGGAGACCTTGTCCGCGAAGCGGACCACCTTGTCCTCGATGGAGGGACAGTAGCGCGGACCCACGCCCTCGATCGCGCCGGTGAACATCGGCGACCGATCCGTCGCCTGGCGAATGATGTCGTGTGTGGCCTCATTTGTCTCTGTAATGAAACATTCAATCTGCCTTGGGTGGTCGGTGATCCTCCCGAGAAACGAAAAGACGGGCAGCGGGTCGTCGCTGGGTTGCGCCTTCAGGCGCGAGAAATCGATCGTGCGCCCGTCGATACGCGGTGGCGTGCCGGTCTTGAGCCTGCCGACGCGAAAGGGGAGCTCGCGCAGCCGCGATGCGAGCCGCAAAGAGGCGGGATCGCCGGCGCGGCCACCTGAGAGGTGATCGAGGCCCACGTGGATCTTGCCGCCGAGGAAGGTGCCCACGGTCAGCACGACGGCGGCCGCCTCGAAGCGGATGCCCGTGACGGTCTCGACGCCGCGGACGCGGCCGCTTTCGACGAGGAGGTCCGCGGCCTCTTGCTGAAACAGTGTCAGGCTTGGCTGATTTTCGAGGATCGAGCGGATAGC
>JASHSR010000557.1 GCA_030038645.1 Gammaproteobacteria bacterium | reverse complement strand
ACGATGGGAGGCAGCTCGAGCGCGTCGGCCTCGACGCCGTAGAGCTTCGCGAGCGCCTCGGCGATCTCCTCGTAGAACTCCGGGACCACGCGATAGAGGACCTCGCTCAGATAGAAGAGCACGTGCTCGCGCTCGTCTGCGACGGTCAGCTTCTCGCGGGGATGCTCCTCGGTCTGCCAGCCCGCGGTGAGCTCCTGGCGGATGTGGCCCCACACGCCGCGCAGCTCGTGCGGCGTGAGCGTCGGATCGAGCCGGCTCAGCAGCAGCCGCGCGACTCGCTGCTGACTGCGCAGGATCGTGCGGCGCATCGACTCCGTCGGATGCGCGGCGAACACGGGCTCGATCCGCAGGCGCCCGATGAGCTGCAGCACCTCCTCGAGCGAGAGTCCCTCGGCCTTCAGGGTGGCGAGCGCATCCTCGACGCCGCGCGGCTGAGGGCGGGCGCTCTCGGCGAGGAAATACTGGCGGCGGCGGCGGATGCGGTGCACCTTCTCCGCGAGATTGACGGCCTGGAACCACGTCGAGAAGGCGCGCACGAGGTCGCGGGCCTCGCCGGGAGGGCGCCCGCGCACGCGCACCGCGAGCTCCGCGGCCGCCGCATCGTCGCCCTCGCGCCGGCGGATGGCGAGGACGCGGTCCTGCTCGACCGTCTCGAGCAGCTGCGCGCCGCCCTGCTCGCGCAGCATCTCCCCGATCAGCTCGCCGAGCGCGTGCACGTCCTCGCGCAGGGCCTCGTGCTTGGGTGGAAAGTGAATCTCGGTTCTTCTCATGCGGCTATCCGGCGAGCAGGACGCCCTCGGCGTGCTCGAGCGCCTCGGGGAGCCCATAGACGACGACGATGTCGCCTTCCCTGAGACAGGTGTCGCCCGAGGGCTCGCGCCCGAGAATGCCGTGGCGGCGGATGCCGGTGATCGCGACTTCCGCCCCCCGCGCGCGCACGTCGCTCACGGTGCGCCCGACGGCCCAGGCGCCGGGCGGAATGACGATCGATTTGAGCTCCTCCCGATAGATGCGCTCCTCGTCCACCGGGCGTGCATCCTCGCGCCGGTGGATGTTGCGCAGCAGGCGGTAGCGGTTGCCGCGGATCGTCCCGATCGCATGCACGACACGGCTCACGGGAACCTCGAGCAGCATCAGCACGTGAGACACGAGCATCAGGCTCGCCTCGAACGTCTCCGGGACGACTTCGGTCGCGCCGGCGTTCTTGAGCTCCTGCAGCCGCGCGTCGTCGGCCGTTCGAACCAGCACCGGGATATCGGCGCGCAAGCGCCGCACGCTGCGCACGATCCCGAGCGCGACCGCCGGGTTGGAGAAGCTCACGACGACGGCCTTGGCGCGCTCGATGCCGGCCTTCGCGAGCATCTCCTCGTCGGCCGAGTCGCCGTAGAGCGCGGGCTCGCCCGCCTGGCGCGCCGCTCTGATCCGGGCCGGGTCCACATCGAGCGCAATGTACTCGAAGCCCTGGGACTCGAGCACGCGGGCGATGTTCTGTCCCACCCGGCCGTAGCCGCAGAGAATGACGTGCTCGCGCTGCTCGAGGGCACCGGCCGCGGCGTGCTCCGGCTCGAGCGGCGCGGTGCGCGGGCCGCGCTCGCGCAGGACGAACCGCGCGATCGCGCGGTTGTGGCTCAGCACGAGCGGGCTCAAGACCATCGACAGCACCACCGCGACGAGCAGCGGCTGTGCGAGGCCGGCGCCGGCGGGGCCGCCGCTCTCGAGCACGATGGTCAGCAGCGCGATGCCAAACTCGCCGCCGATCGCCACCACGACGGCCGTGCGGACCGACTTGAACGTCGAGGTGACGAAGATCCGCGTGGCGAGCGCCGTGATCGTCGCCTTGAGAAGGAGCATGCCGAGCAATAAGGCGGAGACCAGCGCGAACTCCGTGAGCAGCAACCGCACATCGAGCAGCATGCCGACCGAGATGAAGAACAGCCCGAGCAGGATGTCCCGGAACGGACGGATCACCGCATCGATCTGATGGCGGTACTCGGTCTCGGCGAGCATCATGCCGGCGAGGAAGGCCCCGAGCGCGAGCGACAGGCCGGCGAGGTAAGAGATCCACGCCGAGGCGAGCACGACGAACAGGGCCGTGAGCGTGAACAGCTCGCGCAGCCGGCTGTGCGCGATCTCGTGGAACAGCGGCCGCAGCAGCCAGCGGCCGGCCGCGAGCACGACGATCACGGCGAGCACGCCGGCGCCGGCGGTGAGCACGGCGGCCTGCAGCGAGAACGTCGAGAGCCCGCGCTGCAGGGCTGAGGCGAGCGCGAGCAGCGGCACGAAAGCGAGGTCCTGGAACAACAGCATGCTCACGGCGAGACGGCCGTGCGTGCGGTTGAGCTCGCCTCGATCGGTGAGCTGATGCAGGATGATCGCGGTCGAGCTCATGGCGACGGCGCCGCCGATCACGGCCGCGACCAGCCACGGCGCGCCGATCAGGCGCGCGATGACGGCGCAGGCGCCGGTCGTCGCGGTGACCTGCAGCGCACCGAGCCCGAATACCTCGCGGCGCATGACGAGCATGCGCGGGAGGGAGAACTCGAGGCCGAGAGTGAAGACCAGGAAGACAACGCCCAGCTCGGGCAGCACGCGCATCATGCTGCTCTGCGGGACCACGCCGATCGCATGCGGGCCGAGCCCCATGCCGACGATCAAATAGCCGAGGATCGGCGGCCAGCCGAGCCGCCGCGCGAGCGTCACGATGAGCACGGACGCCGCGAGCATGATGAGGACCTGAGTGAGCGGTTGCTCGATCATCGCGCGTGAGGTGGGAGCTCCCAGCGCCACTGTACTTAGGACGTCCTGCGCGGCGCAACGGCAGGAGGAGCTCAGCGGTAGGAGGCGGCTCGGCGGTTAGGAGGCGGCTCGGCCGCGTAAGGCAGCGCAAGGCGGTGCGCAAGTCCGTGGCTCGCGCCGGTCAGGAGCTCATCAACACCGTCGTATCGAAGCTCTCGAAGCCTTGGATCGCGCGGCGGTAGGCGTTGAAGACCAGACGCTCGGCCACCTTGTCGGCGCGGGGAGAGAGGAGCATCCGCAGCAGCACGTCGTCTGCGGGCCGCGCGGCGTCCTCCGCCATCATCTGCTCGATGACGCGCGTCAACCGGTGCATCAACTCGTTGACGAACCGCAAATGCGCGGCATCGTGCACCTGCTCGGCGTCCGGCCCGTAGGTGCCGCGCGCCTCCTCCGCAAGCTCGTGCAGAAAGAGATTGAGCAGGCGGGCCTTGTCGATCATCCGCAATTCGCTGAAATA
>JASHSR010000556.1 GCA_030038645.1 Gammaproteobacteria bacterium | reverse complement strand
AGCGCCGCGTACGCGGCGAGCAGAACAGTGAACGCCACCGAGTAGGCGAGGAGGCTCAGTCGGTGGTAGGCCAGGACGAGCACCGCGGCGATGAAGAGCAACGCGAGCCCGCCACCGACCGGAGCGACGGCGAGCGCGTAGGCCACCGCGGCGAGGATGACGAGCGTGAGAAGCGCGCCGAGCATGGACTATTCTCTCACGGGCAACTCGTGTCGGCGGGAAGCGCGCAGCTTCCGGCGACGCCCTATGCTCACCCCAGCAGGCTTTTCACGCCGTCGCGCTCTTCCTGCAGCTCCGCGAGCGTCGCCTGCATGCGCTTGCGGCTGAACTCGTCGATGGCGAGTCCCTGGACGATCTCGTAGCCGCCATTCTTGCAGACGACCGGGTAGGAGTAGATGACGCCCTCCGGGATGCCGTAGCTGCCGTCGGAGGGAACGGCCATGCTGACCCAGTCGCCGGCGGGCGTGCCGCGGACCCAGTCGCGCACGTGATCGAGCGCGGCGGAGGCCGCGGAGGCGGCCGACGAGGAGCCTCGGGCCTTGATGACGGCCGCGCCGCGCTGCTGCACCACCGGGATGAAGCTCTGCTCGATCCATTGCCGATCGACCAGGCTCGTCGCCGGCTTGCCGTCGATCGTGCAGTGGCTCACGTCGGGATACTGGGTGGAGGAATGATTGCCCCAGATGGTCATGCGCTTGATGGCGGACACGTGAGTGCCGGTCTTGCCCGCGAGCTGCGCGAGCGAGCGGTTGTGGTCGAGGCGCGTCATCGCCGTGAAGTTGCGCGGATCGAGGCCCTTGGCGTTGGCCCGCGCGATCAGCGCATTGGTGTTCGCCGGATTGCCGACGACCAGCACCTTCGCGTTGCGGGACGCCACGGCGGCGAGCGCTTTGCCCTGCGCGGAGAAGATCTGCGCGTTCGCGAGCAGCAGGTCCTTGCGCTCCATTCCCGGCCCGCGGGGGCGCGCGCCGACGAGCAGAGCCACGTCGCAGTCGCGGAACGCGACCGTGGGATCGTCCGTCGGGACCACGCGGCCCAGCGCCGGAAACGCGCAATCGTCGAGCTCCATGACCACGCCCCCGAGCGCGGGGAGCGCGGCGGTGATCTCGAGCAGATGCAGGTTGACGGGCTGCTCGGGACCCAGCATGGCGCCCGATGCCACGCGAAAGGCGAGGGCATATCCGATCTGGCCGGCGGCGCCGGTGATTGCGACGTTCAGAGCTTTCTTGGACATGAGCGGCTCCATCGGAACGAGCCGCCCATTTTACGGGCTGCGGGGCCCTGGGCGCCGGTCATTTCCTCGGGCGGGTCGCCACGAGCGGATCGAGAGCGCCCGGGCTCGAGGCGGAGTAGGCGGGATAGATCTTCCTGAACGCCCTCCACTCGCGGTCGGCCTCCTCCGCCCGCCCCTCGGCGCGCAGCTCACGGATTCTGGCCAACCACACGTCGGGGTTGATTTGCCGGGTGCCGACGATCAGCTCCACGTCGGGGTTGACCTGCCGGCTGCCGACGATCAGCTCCAGCGCGTGTGCGTCGGTCTCGACGAAAGACGGCGGGGTCCGGCGCCGAGGGGGCGGCACGCGCTCGTTTCCGAGAGCGATCTGCGGCCGGCCGGCCCGGTGCGGAGCGCGCGCCAAGTCGAGGGTGGGCGCCAGGTCGAGAGCGGGCGATACGGACAGGAGGGGTGGCACATGCGGAGCGGTGCGCGGCGCCTCGAGTAGGAGGGGTGCGTGCCACTCGGCGCGCCACAGGTCGGACGCGGGGGGCTGGGGGGCCTGACTCGGCATCGCGGCAACCCGGCGCACGGCCGCCGGGGATCCCGGTCGGAATGCCGAGGTGGCGATCGCGGCGAGCGCCAGCGTCAGTCCGGCGGGCAAGGCCCAGCGGAGCACGGGGCCCGGCCGGCGGAGCGTGGGCCCGCGGAGCGTGAGGCGGGCCCAATGCAGGATAGGACCGCGCCGCTGGCCGAGCGACGGGCGGGCGGAGGACGCGGGAGCAGACTCAATCGCCCGGCGTGCCGCTTCCAGCACCGCGCGATCGAGCTCCGCAGCAGGCTCGAGTCGATCGAGCTCCGCGAGTCGCCGCAGCAGCGCGGTGTGTCGCAGGGTCTCGGGCTTCTCATCCATCGGAGCGCTCATGGGCCGGACTCTCCAACAATCTGTGCGATGGGCAGCGCGCTCGGGCTCGACCCCGGGTTCGCCGCCGCCAGCGCGCTACGGAGCTTGGCGATCGCGTAGCGCAGCCGGCTCTTGACGGTCTCGGCGCCCACGCCGGTGATCGCCGCGATCTCCCCGAGGCTGAGCTCCGATTGCTCGTAGAGCAGGAACACGTCCCGCTGCTCGGGCGGCAGGCGTCCGAGCGCCGCTCGATAGCGCGCGAGCAGCTCGGCCTGCTCCGCGCGCGTGTCCGGCAGATCGCCGTCCGGCGCGCGCGGGACCTCTCGCGCGTCCTCCTCCCGCTGCCGGCTTGGGTCCTGCCGCCAGCCGCCGCGGAGCTCCTCGTCGCACGGCTCGTGATGCGGCCGCGCCGCCGCGCGCCGCCGGTAATCGACACAGCAGTTGTGCGCGATGCGGTAGAGAAAGGTGCTGAACTTCGCGCGAGGCTCGTAGTCGGCGCGATGCGCGACGATCCGGCTCCAGACCTCCTGAAACAGATCGTCCGCCGCCGCTCGCTCGCGGACGTGTCGCGCCAGGTAGCGATACAAGGCCGCGCGATGGCGGGAGTAAAGCGTGGCGAACGCCTGCAGATCGCCGCCGGCGTAGCGCAGCATCAACCCGCAATCGTCCTCCGCCATTCGTGCGCAGTGTACCCGTGCTGTTTTCTTGAACGGCCGAGGGAGCGGAAAGGGGTTAGCGGAGAGCCGTCCGCGGTTGCGGCGGACCTGCCGGGCTGCGGCCTCAGACTCTCGGATAATAGGCTGGCGTTACCTTGATCTTAGCTATTCGCGCGCCGCAGCCCAAAGAGGGTGAGCGGGGCCCTCGTTCGTGCTCAGCCCTCCAGCTCTCGCCTTGGCGGACCGTTGCATCTATCTGATGATCTCAAAATCGTCGTCGTCCAGGGGTCGGGCGTACTCGCCCCAGCGGCCCGTCTGCCGCCAATAATCGACGATCCCGAGATCGCGCAGCAGCTGCTTGAAGCGCTC
>JASHSR010000555.1 GCA_030038645.1 Gammaproteobacteria bacterium | reverse complement strand
AGCTCGAGTAGTTGCCGTGCCAGGGGATGCCGTGGCCGCGGTCGAGCTCGAGAATCCACTCGGCGACGTTGTCGAGGAAGTAGCGATCGTGCGTGACGGCGACCACCGTGCCCGGATACTGCTCCAAGTACCGCTCGAGCCACGCGATCGACTCGGCGTCGAGGTGGTTGGTGGGCTCATCGAGCAGCAGCAGGTCGGGAGCGGAGAGCAGCAGCCTGCACAGCGCGACGCGCCGCTTCTCGCCGCCGGAGAGCGATGCGACCCCCGCCTCCCAGGGGGGCAGCCGCAGCGCATCCGCGGCAATGTCGAGTTTGCGCTCGAGCTCCCATCCTCCGGCCGCTTCGATGGCGTCCTGCAGCTTGGCCTGCTCCTCGAGCAGCGCGCTCATCTGCTCCTCGGAGAGCGGCTCCGCGAATCGCTCGCTCACCTGATTGAAGCGCTCGATGAGCGCCAGCTTGGCGCCGATGCCTTCCGTCACGATGCCGCGCACGTCCTTCTGCGGGTCGAGCTCGGGCTCTTGCGGCAAGTAGCCGACCCCGATGCCGTTCTGCGGCCGCGCCTCGCCGTCGATTTCCCGGTCGAGGCCCGCCATGATGCGCAGGAGCGTGGACTTTCCGGCGCCGTTCAATCCGAGGACGCCGATCTTCGCGCCGGGAAAGAACGAGAGGCTGATGTCGCTCAGAACGACGCGCTTGGGGGGTACCACCTTCGATACCCGGTTCATCGTGAAGATGTATTGAGCCATGAGGTCGAGTTGGGTAAACGGTTCGTGGGCCGGCCCCGCGACCCGACTGCCGCGGGGGCCTGTGCTAGGCTTCGCGCGGCGGGTCTCACGAGGTGTTGGGCGAGTGTACAGGCGGCATGGGCACTGAGGTAGCGGTCGTCACCGGCGAGCGTCTGGCGCGCTACGGTTTTCCGGAAGGCCACGTTTTCGGGCCCGATCGCCACGGCGCCTTCGTGCGCGAGTTCCAGGCCCGCGGCCTCGCCGCGCGCGTGCAGGTGCTCGAGCCGCGCGAGGCCTCGTACGAGGAGCTGCTCGCGTTCCACACGCCCGCGTACGTCGACCGGGTGTGCGAGCGCTCGCAGAGCGGGCAGGGGTTTCTCGACGCGGGAGACACGCCCGCGTTCCGCGGCGTTTACGAAGCGGCGGCCACCGTGGTCGGCGCCTCCGTGCAGGCCGCGGAGGCGATCATGGCCGGCACCGTGCGCCGCGCCTTCGTGCCGATCGCCGGCCTGCATCATGCGGCGCGCGATCATGCGGCCGGGTTCTGCGTGTTCAACGATTGCGGCGTCGTCAACGAGCTGCTGCGCAGGCGGCACGGCCTCGCCCGCATCGCCTACGTCGACATCGATGCGCACCACGGAGACGGGGTCTTCTACGCGTTTGAGGAGGATCCCGGCGTGATCTTCGCCGACATCCACCAAGACGGTCGTACCCTCTATCCCGGCACCGGCGCGGCGGCCGAGCGGGGCCGGGGCGCCGCCGAGGGCACGAAGCTCAACATCCCGGTGCCGGCGGGCGCGGGCGATGCGACCTTCGCGCGGGCCTGGCCCGCGGTGCTCGAGCATCTCACGCGCCTCGATCCGCAGCTCATCATCCTGCAATGCGGCGCCGACAGTGTGCAGGGCGATCCGCTCGCCCACTTACGCTTCTCGCCGCAGACGCACGGGCGGGCGGCGCGCGAGCTCGCCGCGCTCGCGGATCACCTGGGGCACGGGCGCGTGCTCGCGCTCGGAGGCGGGGGCTACAACCACGCGAACATCGCGCACGCCTGGTGCGCCGTGGTCGAGGGCCTGCTCGGGTTACAATAGCTGTTTGAGACGACGGAGAAAGCGACTCGCATGTTCCGCACCACCCTGACTATCGACGGCTTCGACCCGGAGCTGTCCGAGGCCCTCAAAGGCGAGCGCCGCCGGCAGGAGGAGCACATCGAGCTCATCGCATCCGAGAACTACGCGAGCCCGCGCGTGCTCGAGGCGCAGGGCTCGGTGCTCACCAACAAATACGCGGAAGGCTATCCGGGCCGCCGCTACTATGGCGGCTGCGAGTTCGTCGATGTCGTCGAGCAGCTCGCGATCGACCGCGCCAAGCGGCTGTTCGGCGCGGCGTACGCGAACGTCCAGCCCCACTCCGGCTCGCAGGCGAATGCGGCGGTCTACCTCGCGCTCATCCAGCCCGGCGACACGATTCTCGGGATGAGCCTCGACCACGGCGGCCACCTCACGCACGGAGCCAAGGTCAACTTCTCCGGCAAGCTCTTCCGCGCCGTGCAGTACGGAGTGCGGCCCGACACGGGCGAGATCGACTACGAGCAGGTGCGGCGCCTCGCGGAAGCCGAGCGGCCGAAGCTCATCATCGCCGGATTCTCGGCCTACTCCCGCGCGATCGACTGGGCGCGGTTCGCGGCCATCGCCCGCGGCGTCGGCGCGTACTTCGTGGTGGACATGGCGCACGTCGCGGGGCTCGTCGCCATGGGCCTGTATCCGGACCCGATCCCGCACGCGGACGCGGTGACGACGACCACGCACAAGACCCTGCGCGGACCCCGCGGCGGCTTGATCCTTGCGCGCGAGAACGAGGAGATCGCCCGCAAGCTCAACTCCACGATCTTCCCGGGCACGCAGGGCGGCCCGCTGATGCACGTCATCGCGGCGAAGGCGGTGGCGCTCCTCGAGGCCCTGCAGCCGGAATTCAAGGCCTACCAGGAGCAGGTGCTGAGGAATGCGCGAGCGATGTGCGCCCGGCTCGCGGCGCGCGGGATCGACATCGTCTCGGGCGGTACGGACAACCATCTGTTCCTCGTCGACCTGAAGAAGCGCAGCATCACGGGCAAGGAGGCCGACGCGGCGCTCGGCCGCGCGAACATCACGGTGAACAAGAACGCCGTTCCGAACGATCCGCGCCCTCCGGCCATCGCGAGCGGCCTGCGTATCGGCACGCCGGCCTCCACCACGCGTGGCTTCAAGGAGCGGGAGGTCGAGCGCGTCGCGGACCTGATCGCGGACGTGCTCGACGCGAACGGCGCCGACGCCGCCGTGGCCCGCGTGCGCCCGCAGGCGCTCGAGCTCTGCAGACAGTACCCGGTGTATGGCCCGTGAGTGGCATGTGCCGCCGGCGGCGCGGGTCATGAGCGGCCGGCGCGGCTCGTGACGCGCACCGCCGAGGAGCCGCATGCATTGTCCTTTTTGCGGGCACGTGGAGACCAAGGTCACCGACTCGCGCCTCGCGGGTGAGGGCCGGCAGATCCGCCGCCGCCGCGAGTGCCTGGCGTGCGGCGAGCGGTTCACGACGTTCGAGACCGCGGAGCTGCTGATGCCCGTCGTCGTGAAGAGCAATCGCACCCGCGAGCCCTTCGACGAGGCGAAGCTGCGGGCCGGCATGGGAAAGGCGCTCGAGAAGCGTCCCGTCGCCCGCGAGGCCGTCGAGGAAGCCCTGAGCCGCATCGGCCACAAGCTCCGCAGCCTCGGCGAGCGCGAAGTCTCCTCGCGCGTGATCGGAGAGCTCGTGATGGACGAGCTGCGCCAGCTCGACGAAGTGGCGTACGTCCGCTTCGCCTCGGTGTACCGCAGCTTCCAGGATCTCGACGCCTTCAGGGAGGAGATCGAGCGCCTGCGCCACCACGGGCGCCGGCGCGAGGTGAGTCGCGATCAGCTGCCGTTGCTTCCGGGCGGCGCGCCCGCTCCGCCGCCCGACTCGCCTCCGGCTCGAGCGCCCGACGCGGCTCATGCCCGAGCGTCTGATGCGCCGCAGGCGCGCGCGCCGCCCGGCGAGCGCCACATGGACCGCAAGAAGTGAGCGGAGCGCGCGAGCCGACCTCGGAGGAGTCCTCCGCCGAGCGCGACCGGCGCGCGATGAGCCGCGCGCTGGAGCTTGCCGCGCGCGGGCTCGATACCACGCATCCCAACCCCCGCGTGGGCTGCGTGATCGTGCAAGGGGACCGCATCGTCGGCGAAGGCTGGCACGAGTGGGCCGGGGAGGCGCATGCGGAGATTGCCGCCTTGCGCACCGCGGGCGCCGCGGCGGCGGGCGGGACGGCGTACGTCACGCTGGAGCCGTGCAGCCATCACGGCCGCACGCCGCCCTGCGCGGACGCGCTGATCGAGGCCCGCTTGAGCCGTGTCGTCTTTGCGATGCGGGACCCCGAT
>JASHSR010000554.1 GCA_030038645.1 Gammaproteobacteria bacterium | reverse complement strand
CTGATGCCGCGGCTCCCGATACGATGGCTCTCGATACGGGGGCTGCCGCTACCGGGGATCTCAAAACGGCGGGCTGCAGCACCGCGGGCTTCGTCGATATCTCGACGAAGCCGCCGATCGAATTCGCAATGTAAGCCGCAGCGGCGATGGCCGCACCAATCAAACATTGACGGAGGAGCACTCGTAGTCTTTCCAATCCGGCGCGCAACCTTGGGACCCCGGCACGATCAATCCCGCTTCTCGCCAGCAATATTCAGGGATCGACGCCGAGAATGTCGCCAGCGAGCGACGGCCGGCGCTCTCGATGCCGCGCCAGTGTGGCAGTCCCTTCCACAACAAGCTGCTTAAGAACTTGTCACCCTGGAGCGGACACGCTCGAGCTCGCCGTGCGGCCGGGGTTCGAGCGCCTTCAATCGGTGGGACCGGCTCGCGCCCGATAGATTCTGACCGCTATGCGGAAAATCGCGGTCCGAAACCGGCCGCCGCGCCGTCAGTCATCGCCGACGCGCGCGGCTCGCTTGCAATCCGGCTGGTGGCCGCGAGCCGTTGCGCAGGATCGCGTTCCGGGCCTCCCACTCCTCCCGGGGGTCGAGGCGCTCGAGCAGCCGCACCTCCCCTCCCGCCAAGGTCGCGATGGGCAGGCCGTCGCGGTAGAGCACGCGGTTCGAGGTGAGCGCCGGAAGGCGCGGGCCCGGCGTGACGATCCCGAGGAGGTTGAGGGGATCGGCGGCCGAGAGCGAGAGGCTCCCGTCCGCTCCTGGCCTGCGCCGAACGTCCCGTAGCAGCCCGATGGCGTCGGGGGCCGCGTACTGCTCGCCCGAGAAGCCCGCGACGAAGCGTCCCCCGCGGATCTCGCCGCGCGCCTCGAGCCTGCGACAGCACGCGAGGATCTCGCGCCAGGGGGGCGTCCAAGAGGGTTCCCGCGCCAGCAGGCGCCAAAGGAGGACCCCCCAGCGGCGCAGCAGCGTGCGGACCAGATGCTCGACGGCCTCGCCGCGCTCGGCGGCCTCGGTGCCGCGGACGAGAGCCCACCGGCCCGAATCGGCCATCCCGTAGAGCGCCGCGCGGCGCATGCGGCGCAACCCTCTCGCCCCGGCCTGTCGGGAGCCCCTCCGCCGGTCCGAGGGCACGAGCAGGGCGCGCAGCCCGCCGAAGCTGTCGGAGCGGACGAGGCCGGCGCCGACGAGCTCCGCAAGCGCCTCCTCGGCCTGCGCGGCGAGCAGTCGAGCGCCGTCCACGATCTCATCGAAGAATGAGGCGCCGCGCTCCCGCAAGTAATCGCTCACCGCCCGCGCCCGGGCCGTGAGGTGCTCGGGTCGCGGCGGATCGGCGAGGGCTGCCCAGAGCCTCACGTTGCGGCGGGCGAGCAGCGCGATCGGGGTCGCCCGCACCGGCGCGGCGCCTCCGCGGGAATCGGCGGACCGCGAGGCGAGCCGCACCCACACGAACCGCCCCGCGAGACAGTGCTCGTCGAGCCAAGCAGGCTCGTACTCGGCAATGCGCGCGGGAAGGATCTCCGCCTCCCATGCCGCGGCGGGCGCCTCGAATCCCTCGAGCTGCGAGAGCGCGAGACCCACCGCATCGGGGCCCTGCATGCGAGTCTCGGGGGTGAGGCGCTGCCATTCTGCGAGAAAGCGCAGGAACTCGCGCGCCGTCACGGGACTCACCTCGGCGCGCAGGCGCTTCACCGTGTAGCGGTGGATCCGCGCGAGGAGCCTGCGCTCGCACCACTCGTCGGCGGTCGCGCTCGGCGTGAAGCGGCCGCGGAGAGCGAACCCCTCGGCCTGAAGCGCGGCGAGCGCCGTATCGATCTCGGCCTGGGCGAGGCCGAGCGATGCGGCGAGGTCGGCCGCCGTGACGGGGCCGAGGCCTTCCAGGCGGCCACGGATGATTTCCACCAACGCCTCCTCGCGGCTCCAGTGCCGGTCGGCCGGCATCGGGGGCGGCCCCTTCGCGTCCGGGCCGTCTGCAGCCGAGCCCTCAGCGGCCGGGCTGGCATCCGAGGCGCGCGCCGCCGAAGCCCCGGCCGCCGAGCCGCCGGCAGCCGAGCCCCAAGCGATCGCGCCCGCCGGGAACAGCGCGCGAAAGAGTCCGTGCCGCTCCGCGGCGAACGTGAGCTCGATCTCCGCTTCCGTGGACGCCGAGATGCGAGCCACTCGGCCGTCCGCGGCCAGCTCATCCAGCAGCGGGGCCCACGCCGGATTGCGCCGAGCCTCCTCTGCGGTGAGGAAGCCGAGCCATTGCAGCGCATCGTGCAGCTCGTCGGCGCTCGCGGCGTCGGGCCAAGCTTCCTCGCGCACGCGGGCGACGGCCTCGGCATCGAGCTTGCCGATGTCGGCGGCGGACTGCGGATCGAGCCAGCGCCGGCTCATCACCGCTTGCGTGCGGCGCTCCTCGAGCGGCGCATCGTCGAGGTAGGCGTAGGGACGCGCCGCCAGCACCTCGAGGGCAAGTGGCGAGGGCTCGGTGAGATCGCGCGCAACGACCCGCACGGCGCCGCTCTCGAGCGCGCGCAGCACGGCCTCGAAGCGCTCGATGTCCATCGCCTCCCCGAGACAGTCGCGGAGCGTCTGCTTGACGAGCGGATGGTCGGGAATCTCGAGCTCGCCCGTCAGGTTCTCCGCGCAGGCGACCTGGTCGGGGAACACCGCCGCGAGCAAGTCCTCCGCCTGCATGCGCGCGAGCGGCGGCGGCACGCGCCGCCCGCCGCGAAAGCGCGGCAGCGCGAGCGCGATCGACGCGACCCACCGCCACCGCGTCGCGAACATCGGTGCCGCGCAGACCGCTTGCGTGAGCAGCGGGCGCACGGTCGCGGAGCGCAGATAGCGCGCCGTCTCGCCGAGCTCGAAGCTGTGCGCGGTCGTGAGCGACAGCACCACGCTGTCCTCGGTCGCGGCCGCTTGAAGCTCGAAGTTGAACTGACGGCAGAAGCGCTTGCGCAGGGCGAGCCCCCACGCGCGGTTGACCCGAATGCCGAAGGGCGCGTGCACGACGAGCTGCATGCCGCCCGACTCGTCGAAGAAGCGCTCGAGCACCACCGTGTCCTGCGTCGGGAGGCAGCCGAGCGCGGCGCGCGCCGCCGCGAGGTAGTCCACGAGCTGCGATGCGGCGGGCTCGCCGATCCCCGAGGCGGTGAGCCACCCGAGCGCGGCGTCGCGGGAGACCTCGAGCTGCTCCTCGAGCCCGCGCCGCAGCCGCGAGACTGCGCAGGACAGCTCGTCCGTCCGTCCCGGAGCCTCGCCCAGCCAGAAGGGGATGGACGGCGGCGTGCCCTCGGCGTCCTCGACGCGCACCGTGCCGCGCTCCACGCGCAGGATGCGGTAGGACGTGTTGCCGAGCTGAAATACGTCTCCGGCGAGGCTCTCCACCGCGAAGTCCTCGTTGACCGTTCCCACGAGGTGGCCCGCGGGCTCGAGCACCACCTGATAGTCCGCCGTGTCGGGGATCGCCCCGCCCGAGGTGAGCGCGGTGAGGCGCGCCCCGCGCCGCGGCCGCAGCAGACGGTGGATCGCATCGTGGTGGATGAGCGCGCCATGCCGTCCACGGCGCGTACTGAAGCCCTCCGCGAGCATATGCACCACGTCGTCGAAGTCGCCACGATCGAGGTTGCGATAAGGGTGAGCCGCGCGCACGCGCCCGAAGAGCTCCTCCTCACCCCACTCACGCGCGGCGACTTCCGCGGCGATCTGCTGCGACAGCACGTCCAGCGAGCCTGCGGGGACCGTCAATCGGTCGAGCTCGCCGCGGCGCACGGCGTCGAGCAGCGCCGCGCATTCCACCAGGTCGTCGCGGGAAAGCGGAAACAGCCGGCCCTTGCAGAGGCCGCCGACGGCATGGCCCGAGCGGCCGGCGCGCTGCAGAAACGCGTTGATCGAGCGCGGCGAGCCGAGCTGGCAGACGAGGTCGACCTCTCCGATATCGATGCCGAGCTCGAGCGACGCCGTCGCGACGAGCGCCTTGAGCTCCCCGCGCTTCAGGCGCTGCTCGGCAGCGAGCCTGCGCTCCTTTGCGAGGCTCCCGTGATGCGCCGTCACGCTCTCGGCCCCGAGCCGCTCGGAGAGCTGTCTCGCCACGCGCTCGGCGAGCCGCCGCGTGTTGACGAAGACCAGCGTGGAGCGATGCTCGCGGGCGAGCGCCGCCAAGCGGTCGTAGACCTGGGTCCACACCTCCGCGGACATCACCGCCTCGAGCGGCGCGGAAGGCAGCTCGAGCGCGAGATCGCGCCGCCGGGCGTGGCCGGCATCGATGATGGCGCAGGCGTCCTCCCGCGCTCCGATCAGGAACCGCGCGACCTCCTCGAGGGGCCTCTGCGTCGCCGAGAGGCCGATGCGCGTGGGCGGCGCGGCCGTCAGCGCCTCGAGCCTCTCGAGCGAGAGGGCGAGGTGCGCGCCTCGCTTGTTTCCGGCGACGGCATGGATCTCGTCGATGATGACGGTCTCCGTCGTCGCGAGCATTTTGCGGCCGGACTGCGAGCCGAGCAGGATGTACAGCGACTCCGGCGTCGTCACCACGATGTGCGGCGGCTTGCGCCGCATGCTCGCGCGCTCCTGCTGCGGAGTGTCGCCCGTGCGGACCATCGTGCGAATCTCGACCGGCGCGAGGCCGAGTATCCGCAGCTCCTCGCGGATGCCGTCGAGAGGCGCCGATAGATTGCGCTGAATGTCGTTCGACAGCGCCTTGAGCGGTGACACGTAGACGACGCGGGTCGCATCCGCGAGTCCGCGGGCGAGGCCTTCGCGCACCAGCCGGTCGAGCACGGCGAGGAACGCTGCGAACGTCTTGCCGGAGCCGGTCGGCGCCGCGACGAGCGCGTGACGGCGCGCCTGAATCGCCGGCCAGGCCTGCGCCTGCACCGGAGTCGGCGCCGCAAAGGTCTTCGCGAACCAAGTAGCTACGGCGGGATGGAATGCCTCGAGCGGGCGCATCCTCGCAGCATAGCGTGCCGGCGGCCACGCCGCCGCCGGTGGCGCAGGTGCTGCAGGTGCTGCGGGTGCGCGGGTGTCGCAGCGACCGCCCGTGCCGCAGGCGCTACAGGCGCCGCCGGTGGCGCCGCTGCAGCTCCGTCGGGCTCAGGAGAGCTTCACCTCGCTCAGCTGAATGACCGGCTCGACGCCTCCCGAGTAGTTGCGCACGTCGGCCTGGACGGTTGCGGCGTGCGGGCCGAAGGCCGCCTGAAACGCCTCGGCGGAATCGAAGCGCAGGTGGCAGACCACGCCGTAGGTCGCCTTGGATCCCGGTACGCCTCCCGCGACTCCCTGCTCCACGACCACTCCCTTGAGGGCGGGCCCGAGCAGCTTCTTGACCATCGGGATGTGCTTGCCGAGGTAGTAGCTCATGTCGAACTTGGCGCCGTCCTTGTTCGGGTACAGCACGGTCACAGTGATCATGGGGATGCTCTCCGGTTCGGGGGAGGGCGACTATACCTTGTGCGAGTTCCGGTGCGGAACTCGGGCGCAGTCCGGGGTCGATTCGCGACCCGGCCGCCCGGCGGGCGGGGCCCTACTCAGCGTTGCATCCCGCCCAGCGGGCGGGACCCTCCTCCAGCGCTGCATCCGCTCGGCCGTCGCATCCTACTCCGCCGTTGCGGGATCGATGACCGTGCTCACGACCGAGATCTTGTTGGCCGGGAAGCCCCCGAGCTCCGCGTGCCGCCTGATCAGCGACTCGTCGGTCGCGTAGTAGACGCAGTAGATCTTGTCGCCGGTGACGTAGCTCTGCATCCACTGGATGCTCGGGCCGAGGCTGCTCAGCACTCCGCACGACTTCTTCGAGATGGCTTTGAGCTCGCTCTGACTCAGCTTGCCGGCCCCGGGAATCTCTCGCTCGATCACGAACTTCGGCATGGCTCGCTCCGCAGATGGTGGATGGCGCGAGCAGTCTCGCGCGCGCGGGCAACGGCGTCTTGAAAGCGTAATGAATTTATTCTAAATCCGCGGCCGGAGCCGAGCGCGGCAGAAATATCAATAAAACCAATGTGTTGCAAGCCATCAGGGCCCCAAACAAAGCGGCGGGCGAGGATTCGCCCGCCGCTCGCACGATGCCGTCGAAGGGGGTCAGCGGCGGGCAACGAGCCTGCGCCCAACCTTGCCCGTGTGCAGTGCAGTAAGCGCCGGCCGGTTCACCTGCGCCACGGCGGCATCAATGAGGGTCTCGCGGCACTGCAGATTCTCCATGCCGCTCGCCGCGTTCGTCGGAGCGACGATCTTCGAGCAGACCTGCCACGCCGCGGTCCGAATGCGGCCGTAGAGCATGTGGACGCCCGCGCCTGTCGAGAGGTCGAGGTCGGCAAAGTGCACGACCTGCGTCGGCGCTGCCGGCTGAGCCTGCGCCGGCGCCGCCGCGAAGGACGGCGCGGAGAGCGCGACCGCCGTGGCCAGGGCTGTGATGACCGATGCGAATCTGAGCTGGGTGTTCATCGTCGTTCTCCCGGAGTTGGGTTGAGATGCTGCACGACGACAGCATTCCGCAGGCTCGGAGTGAAATCTTGAATCTTTGCTGAAACGTATCTGAATCGTTTCTGAAGAGTCTATAATTCACTTCATTCGCCGCTTCGAGCGAACCCGCGGTAGGCACGAGCCGTATGGATCTGATACGCGTCGGGCCTTTCGAGCTCTATCCGTCCGAGCGGATGCTTCGTGCCGGAGGCCAGCGCGTCGAGCTCGGCGCGCG
>JASHSR010000553.1 GCA_030038645.1 Gammaproteobacteria bacterium | reverse complement strand
CCTGGACGAACGTCGGCCTCGATGGCAAGACGCTGCACATCGGACAGTTCGTGACATTTCAAATCATCCGGCTCGCCAACGCGGCCAAGTCGAACGTCACCCGCAAGTACCTCGCGGACTTCGGCCTGAGCGTTCCGGAGTGGCGCCTGCTCGCGATGGCCATCCGCTTCGAGCCGGTGCGCTTCTCGGAGCTGGTCGCGAACAGCAGCATCGACAAGGGACAGGCGAGCCGCACGCTTCAGATGCTCACCCAGCGCGGGCTCATCACGGTCCAGACTCTGGGCGGCAGCGCCCGGCGCACGCGCGACAGCGGCGCTCCCGTCATCCTCACGGTCACGCCCAAGGGGCGCAGGCTCTACGGAACGGTACTCCCGGTCGCCCAGCGCAACCAGGCGCGCTTGTTGCATCTGCTGAGCCGCGACGAGCGCCGAACGCTCTTCGTCGCTCTCAACAAGCTGTTTGCAGCGATCGGCGATCTCGACGTTCTCACCTAGCCGGGAGATGCTTGATGCCGCCCCGCGCGGTACTGCCGGCCGGCGTTTCCAGCACGAGCTTCGCGCGCGCGCTCGGGGAGCTGCGCAAGGTCGTCGGTCCGGCGTACGTTCTTGCGGACCGTGAGGAGCTCGCTCCCTACCGCAAGCTCATGATCCCGGCCGCCGAGGAGGAGCACGAGCCCTCCGGAGCCGTTCTTGCCGCCTCGTTGGAGCACGTGCAGGGCGTGCTCGCCGTGTGCAACAAGTACAAGATCCCGCTCTGGCCGATCTCGACCGGACGCAATCTCGGCTACGGCGCGGCGGCGCCGGCGACGCGCGGCCAGCTGATCCTCGACCTGAAGCGCATGGACCGCATCCTCGCGGTCGACTCGGTCCTGTGCACCGCGCTGGTCGAGCCGGGCGTCACCTACCAGCAGCTGCACGATCATCTGCAGGAGCGGAGCATCGCGCTGTGGCTCGATTTCCCGGGCGACGGGCCGCTCGTCGGGCCGATCGGCAACACGCTCGAGCGGGGGACTGGCGCCACACCGTACGGCGATCACTTCGCGCACGCCTGCGGGATGGAGATCGTCCTCGCCGACGGCCGGGTGCTGCGGACCGGCATGGGGTCGCTGCCGGGAAGCGCCTCGTGGCAGGTGTTCAAGTACGGCTACGGGCCGTATCTCGACGGCCTGTTCACACAATCCAACTTCGGCGTCGTGACGAAGCTCGGCCTGTGGCTGATGCCGGCACCCGCGGCGTACCGGACGCTGTTGGTGCGGTACTGGGACGACCAGGGCCTCGCGGCGGCCGTGGAAACGGCGCGGACGCTGCGACTCAGCGGCACCATCCGAAATCCCTGCAGGCTGAGCAACGCGGCGTTGATGCTCACCGCCGCTTCGCGGCGTGCCGAGCTATACCAGGGCAGCGGCGCAGTACCGAACAACGTGATCTTCGCGGCGGCGCGCCAGCACGGCATCGCGCCGTGGAACCTGACCTTCACCCTGTATGGAACCTCCGAGCAGATCGCGCCGAGCCTCGACATCGTGACGCGCGCCTTCGAGGCCTCGGGCGGCGAGGTCGTCTCCGACTACCATGACGGCTCGCAGTCGAACGAGCTCAGCCTGAGCTCGTTCAGCCTGCTCGACTGGGTCGGAGGCGGCGGGCTCGCCTGGCTCGCGCCCGTCTCCCCGGCGCGCGGCGTGGACGCGATCCGGCAGCGGGACATCGCGAGGGCCGTCCTCGGCATGTACGGCATGGACTATCTCGCCGCTCCCACCGTCTACGGCCGCGACCTGCATCACCTGACGGCGATCCTGTTCGACCACGACGATCTGCAGGCGCTGCAGCGCGCGAAGGATTGCTTTCGCGATCTCGCGGCGGCCTTCACCGCCAACGGGTACGGACTGGTTCGAGTGGGCATCGACTTCATGGATCAGGCCGCGCGGAGCTACGGCGAGACTCGCCGCGACGTGAACCGCGCGCTGAAGCGCGCGCTCGATCCGAACGGCATCCTCGCGCCGGGCAAGTCGGGGATCCATCGATGAGGCTCGCGAGAGGGCTCGCCGGAGTGGGCTCGGCCGTGATTGTCCTCGCGTCGACCCTCGCTCTGCTCGGTCCCGCCGCGCACGCTCAATCGGCTGGAGAGTGGGCGAGTGGCGCGCAGCTGTGGAGCGACACGTGCCGCTACTGCCACGACGGCAAGATCGCGCCCGAGCTCCGCGGCGCGGGCCTCTCGGCGCAGGCGATCGCGAGCGCCGTCCGGCACGGTCCGGGCGCCATGCCGGCCTTTGCGCCGAGCGTGATCGGCGACGAGGATCTCGAGCAGCTCGCCGAGTGGATTCACGCGCAGCCGAAGCCCGCGCCACCGCAGACCGACGAGTCGGAACGGACGCCTCGGCATCAGACGAGGCAGCGGATGCGGTGAGATGGGCGCCGGCCGAGACGCAGGGGCGGGCGTGGCGGTCGGCGAGAGCCACACGTTACGGTCGCAGGTAGCCGGCCGCCGGGCTCAAGTTGCAGCTGCCGGGCACCCGGGAGAAAATTGGGGGTCTCCTCGTTCGGGGAGCCCAGGAAGTCGTAGCCGCTTCCCCTGACTCCGCGAATCGCCCCGTGTAGCATGGGGTGAGACCGGGCGGTCGATCGAGCGTTGAGGAGTGTCCGTGAACGCAGTGGAGGAGAGCCTGATGTCCGCGCGAGGCCGCGCCGCGGCCGCCGAGGCCCCGGCGGCCGGTGCCGTGACAGCCGATGCCCTGCCGGCCCAGCCGGCGCCGTCGGGGGCGGTACCATCGCGGCCGTCGGCGTCATCGGGGCCGGCACCGTCGCGGTCGTCGGCACCGCCGGGGTCGTTGGGGTCCGCGGGGCCGGCGTCCGAGCCGGCGTCGGCGGGAGGCAAGCTGCTGCGCAAGCTGCTCGAGGCGTTCGGGAATCCGCCGGTCGAGGTCGTGCTCTGGGACGGAGAGCGTGTGGCGGCTCCGGGGATCCAGCCGGTCGCGACCGTCCGCATCGCGGACCGCGGAGTGCCGCTTGCGCTGATGCGCGATCCCCAGGTGCGTTTCGGCGACCTCTACAGCGAGGGCCGCATCGATATCGAGGGAGATCTCGTCCAGCTCGTGGCGGCGAGCTACGACGCATCGGCGCGAGCCGACGGCCGACGCTCCGCGCTCCGGGCTCTCGCGCGCCTGTGGCGCCGGCCGCGGTCCAACACGCTCGGCGGCTCCCGGGACAACATCCATCACCACTATGACATCGGCAACGAGTTCTACTCGCTCTGGCTC
Organism: Gammaproteobacteria bacterium; assembly: GCA_030038645.1. GTDB lineage: Bacteria > Pseudomonadota > Gammaproteobacteria > Steroidobacterales > Steroidobacteraceae > JASHUC01. Next base: position 3,277 of record JASHSR010000553.1, on the reverse strand, counting down.
GGCCGGACCATGGCCTACACCTGCGCGTACTACCCGACGCCTTCCGCGACGCTGGATGAGGCGCAGACGGCCAAGATGGACCACGTATGCCGCAAGCTCCGGCTGCGTCCCGGGGAGACGGTCGTTGAGGCGGGGTTCGGCTGGGGCGCTCTCGCGCTCCACATGGCGCGGCACTACGGCGTCAAGGTCCGCGCGTTCAACATCTCCCGCGAGCAGGTGCGGTTCGCCCGGGAGCGCGCTCAGGCCGAGGGGCTCGGCGGACAGGTGGAGTACGTGGAGGACGACTACCGCAACATCTCCGGGCGTTACGACGCCTTCGTGTCCGTCGGGATGCTGGAGCACGTGGGTGTCGAGAACTACCGGGATCTCGGCGGCGTCGCGCGGCGCTCGCTCGGGAGCAACGGCCGCGGGCTCATCCACTCCATCGGGCGGAACTATCCGGCGCCGCTGCATCCGTGGATCGAGCGGCGAATCTTCCCCGGCGCCTATCCTCCGTCGCTCTCGCAGATGATGCAGATCTTCGAGCCCTGGGATCTGACCATCCTCGATGTGGAGAACCTGCGGCTGCACTACGCGAGGACCCTGACGCACTGGCTCGAGCTCTACGAGGCTCACGTCGAGCGCGTGCGGGCGATGTTCGACGAGCGATTCGTGCGCATGTGGCGGCTCTATCTCGCGGGGTCGATCGCCGCATTTGCGAGCGGGACGCTGCAGCTGTTCCAGGTCGTCTTCACTCCGCGCGACAACCACGACATTCCCTTGACTCGCGCCTTCCTGTACTCGAGCTGATCGAGAGCGGGCCGTGCCGTGAAGCTCTGGGACGTCGTGGTCGTAGGCGGGGGCCCTGCAGGCTCGAGCGCCGCTTGGAAGCTCAAGCAGGCGGGCGCGGACGTGCTGGTGCTGGACAAGGAGCGCTTCCCGAGATTGAAGCTGTGCGCCGGCTGGATCACCCCCGAGGTCGTGCGGGACCTCGAGATGAATCCCGCCGAGTATCCGCACCGGTTCCTGACGTTCGAGCGCCTGCATGCGCACGTGAAAGGGCTGCACCTGCGGCTCGGGTGCGTGCAGCACTCGATCCGCCGCTTCGAGTTCGACGCGTGGCTGCTCGAGCGGTCGGGGGCGCCCGTGGAGCAGCATACGGTACGCACCGTTCGTCGCGAGCCCGGGGGCGGCTACTCGATCGACGACGCCTATCGCTGCCGGTATCTGATCGGCGCCGGCGGAACGCGCTGTCCCGTGTACCGCGCGCTCTTTCGCGAGGCCAATCCGCGCGCGAGCGAGCTGCAGACGGTCACTCTCGAGCACGAGTTCGCCTATGACTGGCAGGATCCGGACTGTCATCTGTGGTTCTTCGAGCATGGCCTGCCCGGCTATTCCTGGTACGTGCCGAAGGCGAACGGCTGGCTCAACGTCGGGGTCGGCGGCATGGCCGAGCGGATCAAGCGCCGGGGCCACGACATCAAGCAGCACTGGGCGATGCTCACGCGGTCCCTGGGCCGCAAGCTTGCGCGAGGGGCGTCGTACGAGCCCTCCGGCTATAGTTACTATCTGCGCGGCAACGTGGACGTCGTCCGCATCGAGGATGCGCTCATCGCCGGCGACGCCGCCGGGCTCGCCACGCGGGACATGTGCGAGGGCATCGGCCCCGCGGTGCGCAGCGGCATTCGCGCCGCGCAGGCGATTCTGGGGAAGGCGGAATACCGGCTCGGCGACGTGACCGGTGCGAGCCTCGGCGGCGGGCTCGCGAGCCGGCTTCTCGACTGGGCGTTCACGCATGGAGCCGCATGATGCAAGATGATGCAAGATCTCGTCCGGCGTGACCTGTGAGATTCCGGAGGTGACATGACGTCCGAGAAACCCATCCTATGGGGAGCGGCAGCGGCCGTGGTGGTGGCCGCCGCGGTGCTGTACTACTACTACGGGTACGCGCGCCACGCCGCCCGGGTCTCCGCGCCGTCAGCGCACATTCAGCAGGCTCCGCCCTCGGCGAGCGAGCCGGCGATCGAGCATCCCGTGCCGCCGGGCGGCGCCGGCGCCTCTCAGCCGCCGCTGCCGGCGCTCAACGACAGCGACTCCGCCATCGCGAGCGCGCTCACGGGCCTCTCCGGAGCGCTCGCGAAGTTCCTCGTCCCGCAGAGCCTCATCCGCCACGTCGTCGCGACGGTCGACAACCTGCCGCGCAGGAAAGTGGCCGTGGAGCTGCGCCCGATCGTGTCCACTCCCGGGAGCTTCGCGGTCGCGGGCACGCCGGGCCACCTGACGGTCGACCCGAGCAACTTCCAGCGCTATGCGCCGTTCGTCGACCTGGTGGAGTCCATCGACGCCAAGCAGCTCGTCGCGGTGTACTTCCGGTTCTATCCGCTGTTCCAACAGGCTTACGAGGACCTCGGCTATCCGACGGAGTACTTCAACGACCGCGTGATCCAGGTGATCGACCATCTGCTCGAGACGCCGGACGTGCAGGGGCCGATCGAGCTCGTGCAGCCGAACGTGATGTACCTGTACGCCGATCCGAAGATCGAGGCGCTCTCGGCGGGCCAGAAGACGCTGATCCGCATGGGCAGCGCGAACGCGGCGGTCATCGAAGGCAAGCTTCGGGAGATCCGCCAGCTGCTCGCAACGCACCCCGGGGCCTCCTCGTCCTCAGGCGCCGCCCAGCCGCCGGCCGGCGCGCCGTCGCCGCCACCTCCCGCGCCATCCTCGACGCATCCCGCCGCGCCACCCGCGACCGGCGGTTGAGGGCTAAAATGCCTCCTCATGGGGTTCCAGGGGCAAGAGGACGAGTCGGGGTTACGCGGCCCTCTCGAGGATCTGCGCTCGATCCTGATTCCCGCTGAGACGCTCGAGGCGTGGGCCGTCCAGCGGCGACTCTTCTCGTTGACTCGGCGGCGCCTGCTCGTCGCCGCGACGAGCGGCCGGCTCGTATGGATCACCCGCAAGCTCCTCGGCGGCTTCGATGTCGCGAACATCCGCTGGCAGGATCTGGAAGACGTGACGCTCCGCGTGGGGATCTTCGGCGCGAATCTTCTCGTGCGCGCGGGCGCATCGACGGACCTCGCATCCGAGGGCGCGATGGGCTCGCGGCTCCATGCGTTCACCGGCTTGCGCAAGGCGCAGGCCCAGGCGGTCTACCGGATCTGCCAGGCGCAGGATCAGGCCTGGCGCGAGAAGCGCCGCATCCGCGAGCTCGAGGAGCTGCGCGCGCGCTCCGGCGGCTTTCAAATCACCGGTGGCGTGGGGCCGGGACTCGGCGCGGCCGCGGGGTTGGGTCCGGCCG
>JASHSR010000552.1 GCA_030038645.1 Gammaproteobacteria bacterium | reverse complement strand
ATCGGCTCGCTGGCCTTCACGGCATTTTTGTTCGTCTGGACCTTCCTATACGCCGTCGTGTTCGTGCTCGTCGCGGCGTGCCTGCCGTTTCCCCGACGCTTCGCCTTTGCGCGCGTGTGGGCGCAGGTCCTGCTCTGGGTGCTGGGGTGGACCTGCGGCCTCACGCACGTCATCGAGGGGATGGAGCATCTGCCGGCGGAGAGCCAGATCGCGCTGTGGAAGCACTCCTCGTCGTGGGAAACGATTGCGATGAACGTGATCTTTCCCCGCCAGGTCTGGGTGCTCAAGCGAGAGCTCGAGTGGATTCCCGTCGTCGGGTGGGCCATTCGGCTGCTGCATGCCATCGCGATCGACCGCGGCTCGGGCCGCGTCGCGGTGGCTCAGGTGGTGGAGCAAGGCAAGCAGCGGCTGTCGGAGGGCGACTGGATCATGATCTTTCCGGAAGGCACGCGCATGGCCGCCGGCGAGACGCGAAAGTACGGCGTGAGCGGCGCCCTGCTCGCGGCCGAGACCGGACGACTGATCGTCCCCGTCGCGCACAATGCCGGCTACTTCTGGCCGCGGCGAGGCCTGCGCAAGCGGCGCGGGCTCATCCGGGTGGTCATCGGCGCTCCGATCGAATGCGCCGGCCGCGACCCGCGCGCCGTCAACGAGGAGGCTCAGCGCTGGATCGAGGCTCAGGTCGCGCGTCTCGCGCCGGCTCTCACCTCCTCCTCTTCCAGTCGCATCGCCGACTGTGACCGCGACGGTTGAGGGGCGGGCGAGCGAGCGCCCCCTCCCCTCCATCGTGTTGAATGGCGCCCGGAGGGCGCCCCTTGGTCGGTTCGGACAGACGCGCCCTCGCGGGCGCGGGTTTGAAACGATGGAGGGGAGGGGGCGCTCGCTCGCCCGCCTCGCGCGGCGTTGGCGAGTCAGATGTCGAGGTTCGCGACGGAAAGGGCGTTCTTCTCGATGAACTCGCGCCGCGGCTCGACCTGATCGCCCATCAGCGTCGTGAAGATGTCGTCCGCCGCCACGGCGTCCTCGATGCGCACCTGCATCAGGCGGCGCGTCTCGGGGTTGATCGTGGTCTCCCAGAGCTGCTCGGGGTTCATCTCCCCGAGGCCCTTGTAGCGCTGAATGGTCTGCCCCTTGCGCGCCTGGTCGAAGAGCCACTTCATGGCTTCTTTGAAAGAGCCGATGTCCTGCCGCTCCGCGCCGCGCGTGACGTACGCGCCCTCACCGATGAGGCCCGCGAGCGTGCGCGCGAGATCGGCGATGCGCTGATATTCGGCGGACTCGAAGAACTCGCGCGGCAGGAACTTCTGGCTCGGCGTGCCGTGCTCGGTCTTGTGGATGATGATGCGCGCCGCGTGGCCGTCCGCCGCTTCCCGCACGGCCACGCGATAGGTGCGCGTGCCGTCCGCGAGGGCGTTCATCCGCTCGTTGAGCCCCGCGACCCAGTCCCTCAGCCACTCGAGCCGATCGAAGTCCGCGGGCGTCACCTCCGGCGCGTAGATGAGCTGCTCGAGCAGGCGGTCGTCGTAGCGGCGCGACCAGCGCTTGATGATCGCCTGCACTTCCATGTACCGCCGCGCGAGCATCTCGAGGCCCGAGCCCTGCAGCGGCGGCGCCGCCGAGTTGACGTGGAGGGCCGAGCTCTCGATCGCCGTGTTGAGCAGCACCGAATCGAGCTCCGCGTCGTCCTTGACGTAGAACTCCTGCTTGCCGCGCTTCACCTTGTAGAGCGGCGGCTGCGCGATGTAGACGTGCCCGCGCTCGACGAGCGCCGGCATCTGCCGGTAGAAGAACGTGAGCAGAAGCGTGCGGATGTGGCTCCCGTCCACGTCGGCGTCGCACATCAGAATGATGCGGTGATAGCGCAGGCGATTCACGTCGAAGTCGTCCTTGCCGATTCCGCAGCCGAGCGCCGTGATGAGCGTGCCCACTTCCGCGGACGACAGCATCTTGTCGAAGCGCGCCTTCTCGACGTTCAGGATCTTGCCCTTGAGCGGCAGGATCGCCTGCGTTCGCCGATCACGCCCTTGCTTGGCGGAGCCGCCGGCGGAGTCGCCCTCGACGATGAAGATCTCCGACAGCGCGGGATCCTTCTCCTGACAATCCGCGAGCTTGCCCGGCAAGCCTGCGACGTCGAGGGCGCCTTTGCGCCGCGTCATCTCGCGCGCTTTGCGGGCCGCCTCGCGCGCCCGCGCCGCCTCGATGATCTTCGCGACGATCGCGCGCGCGTCCTGCGGATGCTCGAGCAAAAACTCGCCGAGCTTTGCGTTGACGATCGACTCGACGATGCCCTTCACCTCGGAGGAGACGAGCTTGTCCTTCGTCTGCGAGGAGAACTTCGGATCGGGAAGCTTCACGGAGAGAATCGCCGTCAGGCCCTCGCGCGCATCGTCGCCGCTCGTCGGGACTTCCTTCTTCGCGGACATCTCTCTCTCGATGTACTCGTTCAAGGTCCGCGTGAGCGCGCTGCGAAAGCCCGCGAGATGCGTGCCGCCGTCCTTCTGCGGAATGTTGTTGGTGTAGCAGTACATGCTCTCCTGGTAGGAGTCGTTCCACTGCAAGGCGACCTCGACGCTGACCGGCCCCTCCTGGGTACGGAACCAGAACACCGATTCGTGAATCGGCGTGCGGGTGCGATTCAAATAGGTCACGAAGGCCTGCAGGCCGCCTTCGTGCTGGAAGACGTCCGATTTGTTCTCGCGCTCGTCGACGAGCTCGATCGTCACTCCGGAGTTCAGGAACGACAGCTCGCGCAACCGCTTGGCGAGCACGTCGTAGTCGAACTGGATGTGGGTGAAGATGGTCGAGCTCGGGCGAAAGCGGATGGTCGTGCCGCGCTCCTGCGTGTCCCCGACCACGGCGAGGGGCGCTACGGGCTCGCCGAGGCGGTACTCCTGGCGGTGAACGTGTCCGTCGCGGCAGATGGTGAGCTGGAGGTAGTCGGATATGGCATTCACGACCGATACGCCGACCCCGTGCAGCCCCCCCGATACCTTGTAGGAGCTCTCGTCGAACTTCGCGCCCGAGTGCAGCATGGTCATGATGACCTCCGCTGCCGAGCGGCCTTCGTCGGGGTGGATATCGACGGGGATGCCCCGCCCGTTGTCCGATACGGTGATGGACTCGTCGGCGTGAATTTTCACGACGATTCGATCGCAGAAGCCGGCGAGAGACTCGTCGATCGAGTTATCGACGACCTCGAAGACCATGTGATGCAGGCCGGTCCCGTCGTCCGTGTCGCCGATGTACATCCCGGGGCGTTTGCGCACGGCGTCAAGCCCCTTTAATACCTTGATTTTACTCGAATCGTAGACGTCGTTGGGCGACATGAAAACGCTCAGTTTTGGGACACGGCATTATACCGGTCGGACCCTCCCCTGTTCCACGTGAAACACGCGATCCGGCGCGCTGAACATCACGGGATCGGGGCCGAGCGCGGTGACTACGAGCTGGCATCTGAGGCGTAGGACCTGCTCGATGAATGCGGACAGATGGGTGGAATCGAGCTCCGCCGCGGGATCGTCGAGAAGCAGCGTCGGACTCGTCGCGAACCCCTCGCGAAGCATGGCCAGCTGCGCAAGGATCATCGCGACCGCGATCAGCTTCTGCTGGCCGCGCGAGGCCACTTCGCGCGCCGGGAGCCCGTCGAGCCGCAGATGGACATCCGCACGATGGGGACCGGCGTGCGTGATGCCTCGAGCCTCATCGCGAGCCCACGACCCCCGAAGGGCATCCGCGAGAGTGCCATCGCGTGCCCAACCCTGGCTGTAGGTGAGCTCGACCTCGCGGCCCACCAGCGAGCGAGCCGTGTCCTGCCAGTAAGGCTGCAGTCCCTCGAGCGAGCGTCGCCTCGACTCGGCGAGTGATTCACCGAGCTGGATGAGCTCAGGATCCCAAGCGGATGCCTGCGTTGCATCGTCGCGGAGGGCGGCGTTTCTTTGTTGCAGTGCACGATGATAGCGTGTCCAGACCTCCACGAATCCGTGTTCCACGTGGAACACGGCCCAGTCCATCCAGCGCCGTCGCCGCGCGGCGCTCTCCTCCAGCAGCTTGTGCACACCCGGATCGATGACCTGGACAGGAAATACCGTCGAGAGCTCGGCAAGGGAGGAGAGAAATTCGCCCCCGATCTTTGCGACGGTCGCGGCTCCCCGGCTCGCTTGAAGTCCGAGAGCCCTCTCTGGGTCCGCCGTTCGCCCGAAGACTGTGAGCTGCGGCGTGCGGTAGTGGATCAGCCGCTCCGTGTTCCGCGTCCGAAACGATCGGCCCCGCCCCAGCAGAAACATGCCTTCCAAAATCGAGGTCTTCCCCGAGCCATTGGGCCCCCAGATCAGGTTGCGCTCCGGATGCAGCCCGAGCTCGGCCTTCTCCACGCAGCGCACGTTCTCCAACGAGATAAACGCCAAGCTCATGGGAATTCGTGAGCCGGTGTGCGATCGAGACCGATCGCAGCGCGATACGGCCGAAGCCGCCGCGATAGGGCTGCCGGAGCCAGGAGGAATGCGAGTGCGCGGATCAAAGCCTCATCGGCATGACGACGTATTTCGCGTTGGCGGCTCCCGGTGCCCGCACGAGGCAGCTGCTGTTGGGGTCCGTCAATCCGATCTCGACTTTATCGCCCTCCAGTGCCGCGAGCGCATCGAGCAGGTAGGTGACGTTGAAGCCGATCTCGATCTCCTCGCCCTCGTAGCTGACCTCCAGCTGATCCTCCGCCTCTTCCTGCTCGGGATTGTGCGCTTGGATCGTCAGCATGCCGGACCGTAAGCTGAGCCGAATTCCGCGATACTTCTCGTTGGAGAGGATCGCCGTGCGCTGGAAGGATTGCCGTAGCAGCTCGCGATCGGCCTCGACGATCTTGCTCGGGTTGGCCGGCAAGACGCGACTATATTCAGGGAAACGGCCGTCAATGAGCTTAGAAGTGACACGAACGTCGCCGATATTGGCTCGAACATGGTTCGTACCGATGGCGAGCTCCAAACTTCCCTCGCCGGCGAGGAGGCGTTGCAGCTCAAGCACTCCCTTCCGAGGGACGATGACTTGTTGAGCCGAGGGCGCCGGCGCGTCCAGCTCCGTCTCGCAGAGCGCCAGGCGATGGCCGTCGGTCGCCACGGCACGCAGCGTCTTGCCTTCCGTCTCGAGAAGCATGCCGTTCAGGTAGTAGCGAACGTCCTGCTGCGCCATGGAAAAATGCGTTCGGTCGATGAGCTGGCGCAGCGTGCTCCGGGGCACGACGAGGTGCTGCTGAGCATTGATTTCCTCGACAACCGGGAACTCCGACGCAGGCAGGCTCGAGAGCGTGAACCGGCTCCGTCCCGCCCGAAGCGTCGCTCGATCGCCCTCGGTCGTGACGCTGACGGAGGCCTTCTCCGGCAGCGCGCGGAAGATGTCGAGCAGCTTGCGGCCGGGCACGGTCACGTCGCCGGCTTGCTGAACGGTGACCTCGTGCGAGGCGACGAGCTCCACCTCGAGATCCGTTCCGGTGACGCTCAGCCGGCTCTCCCGCGCGGAGAGCAGCACGTTCGCGAGGATGGGCATCGTCTGCCGGCGCTCGACCACGCCGATGACGTTCTGCAGGGGGCCGAGAATATCTTCACGAGCTGCCGTGATTTTCATGTTGCGCCGTGAGAGACCTCTGGTCTCTTAGTCTTAGGATTTGGAAGGATGATTGTGGAATCTTAAGAGGCTGTGGACATGGGGACAACTCGGATAAGCGTCATTCGATCAACGGCTTGTCCAGGCCGGTGGGCTCGATCGGCGACGGAAGGACCTGGCGAAGTCCTGTGCGTGGCCTGTGAGTAAGTTTCTCCGCCGATTTATCCCCAGGCCGTCCACATCAACCCGTCAACGTTCTCAACAGGTTCGAGTAGTCCTCGCTCATGCGCTGCTCGGAGCCACGCAGCTCCTTGATGCGCTTGCAGGCGTGCAGCACCGTCGTGTGATCGCGGCCGCCGAAGGCGTCTCCGATCTCCGGCAGGCTGTGGCTCGTGAGCTCCTTCGCGAGCGCCATCGCGATCTGGCGCGGTCGCGCGACGGAGCGGTTGCGCCGCTTCGAGAGCAGATCGCCGAGGCGCACCTTGTAGTAGTCCGCCACCGTCTTTTGAATGTTCTCGATCGTGACGAGCTTCGCCTGCAGTTGCAGCAGGTCGCGCAGCGCGTCCTTCGCGAACTCGAGCGTGATCGGATGGCCGGTGAAGCGCGAGTTCGCGATCACGCGGCGCAGGGCTCCCTCGAGCTCGCGCACGTTCGAGCGCACGCGCTTCGCGATGAAGAAGGCGACCTCGTCGGGAAGCACCACGCTCGCCGCGTGAGCCTTCGTGAGGAGGATCGCGACGCAGGTCTCGAGCTCCGGCGGCTCGATCGCGACCGTGAGTCCCGAGCCGAAGCGCGAGCGCAGTCGCTCCTCGAGTCCACCCACCTCCTTCGGATAGCGGTCGCAGGTGAGAATCACCTGGTGCTGCCCCTCGAGCAGCTCGTTGAAGGTGTGGAAGAACTCCTCCTGCGAGCGCTCCTTGCCGGCGAAGAACTGGATGTCGTCGATGAGCAGCGCATCGAGCGAGCGGTACGCCGTCTTGAACTCGTTCATGCTGCTGTGCTGCAGGGCGCGAACCATGTCGCCGACGAACCGCTCGGAGTGCACGTAGGCGACGCGCGCTTCGGCGTCGCGCTCCCTGACGAGGTGCGCGATGGCGTGCATGAGGTGCGTCTTGCCGAGCCCGACACCGCCGTAGAGGAACAACGGGTTGTAGGCGCGACCCGGATTCTCGGCTACCTGCTTGGCCGCCGCCTTCGCGAGCTGATTGCTCTTGCCCTCGACGAACGTCGCGAACGAGAAATCGGGATTCAAGCGCGCGCCGACCACGATGCCCTCGGCGCGTCGCGACTTGACCGGCGCCGCTGCCGATTGCGCAGAGTGCGTCTTGCTGCGAGAGCCGACCTCGACGGTGACGATCGGCGCGCCGCCTGTCGCCGCGTCGCGCAGCAGCTCGCCGAGGCGCGGGAGGAGATTCTCATTGACCCAATCGACGACGAAGCGGTTCGGCGCGAGCAGCTTGAGCGCGCCAACGCCCTCGACGGCCTGCAGCGGGCGCACCCAGGTGTTGAACTGCTGCTCGGGCAGCTCGGCTTCGAGCGTGCTCATGCAGCGAGACCACAGCGAGG
>JASHSR010000551.1 GCA_030038645.1 Gammaproteobacteria bacterium | reverse complement strand
TACCCGTCGCCGGAGGGCCTCTTCGAAATCTTACCGGCGATGACTTGGCTTCGTACTATGACGTGCGGGTCTCGGCGGATGGACGAACGATGGCTTATACCCGCCAAGCGGTCGACGAGCCGAGCGACCTGTTCGTGACGCCGACGGATCGATTCGCACCACGGCGGCTTACACGGTTCTCGAGCGCCTTTCGGAGTGCGTTCGGCGACGGCGCGAGACCGGAAATGGCATCTTGGCGCAGCGAGGATCGTCGCTGGACGATCCATGGAAGCTTGATCCCCGGCGCGACCGCCTGCGCCGCCCGAGCGCGGCCGCTGCTCGTCTTCGTGCAAGGCGGCCCGTCGATGGTCCGGACCGACTTCAACCTCGATGCTCAATTCCCATTACTTGCATTCGCACGGGGCGGGGTGACGGTCCTCGCGCCAAACACCCGTGGTCGCGAGGGATTCGGAAGGCCTTTTTTCACCGCTATGTCGCGCGAGGGGCACTGGGGGTCCGGGCCACTGTCCGACATACTCGCAGGCGTCGATTATCTGGAAGCCGAGCGATGCGTGGGGCGCGGCGGCGACGTTGGCATTGTCGGGCACAGCTACGGGGGATACCTGGTGGCGTACTCGATAACACAGACGAGGCGTTTCGCGGCCGCCGTGATCTTCGAGGCGGCGGGAGCGCCACTGTTTGCCGGTCAGCTATATTTAACCGGATCCAATCCCGCGGCGCAGGCGGTGCGCAGACAGCTCTACGGAATGGGATTGCCCTTCGGGAAGGGCTACGCCGAGATCCAGCACGAATCGCCCCTGCCGCAAATGGGCAACGCACGTACCCCGACCTTGCTCGAATTCGGCAACTCGCAGCTCGGCGGCGAGGATGCGAAAAACGGTGTCGAGCTGTTTCAAACGCTTCAACACTACGGCGTACCGTCCAGATTCATCCGGTATCCGGAGATCGGTCATCGCATCAGCGAGTCCGTCCCGGCGTCACAGCTCGACAGCGCGCGGCGAGTATTGGATTGGTACTGGTACTGGGTACTACACGATCCGGTTCCTGATTTGGTTCGCGAGTTCGGGCCTCGACCGTCGGATACATCCAGCACCGACCCATCGTGCGCCCCTCGGGCAACGCCCAATCGATGAGTCCCGCCGGCGTTTGCACCCAAACACGTGACGTTGACCGCTCATTGATGAGCGGCTCCGCACGACATGGCGGCTGCCCCGTTCAATCTGAGCCCGGCCGCGGTCCATTTCCGGAGCCATATCTCGGCCACAATGCACGAAAGAAGCGGTGACACGGTCCATTGGTCGACAGGTCGACCGTGAGCCACATATGGCTCGAGAGCCGTGCGGTCGACGATACCCTCGCGAATCAGTTCGCCTTCCATGACCAAATCCTTGACAAAGCTCGCACTTCTTCGAACGAGGTGCATTAGACTCGACGTAGTGGTGCCCTTTCCCGTTCGCGCGATGATCTGAGGGGGCACGCGGTCGCTGAACGCGTCTCGCGCAAGAGCGCGATCGCGTCCTCCGCGCAGCAGAGTATACGTTGGAATTTGCAGACAAACTTCCATGAGGGGCTGCGAGAGCAGCGGGTGGTGCTGAGGGGCGTATTGACCCGGAATCGGGCGGTGACGATTCAGAAGTTCGGCCAAGATGGCGATTTGTACCCTCTTGCCCGCAGGCAGGTCGGCCGAAGCCGAAGACCACGGCGGCTCTACGTACTCGGCAATGTTTCGTGACAGCTCAGGGCGCAAAAAGATCGCCCGGCGGCGCTTGCTCGCGTCGAGGCGCCACTGCGCCCGAAGCCAGCCATACAGCGCGGTCTGCCAGAGTACTTGCCAGTATGGCATCCCCGACAGCCGGACCGCGTCCCGAACCGCAGGCCAGAAACTGGAAACCGCTCCGCGGGCGTGCGCGTAATCGATCGCGCCGAAATGCATCGAGCTCTGGAAAAACAGATGATCGCCGCCGTGTCCCGTCCAGGTCGCCTCGGCGTCGTACTGTTGTGCGAGCAGGTTGTGGAATTGAAGACACAGAGTCTCGAAGAGGACGCTCACACTTGGACGGGCGGATTTCGGCAGATCCAAGACTCGTTCGTCGAGCACGGCATCTCGCGGGTAGAGGGGTAGCTCGATGAGTTCGCTACCGTCCTGCGAAGCGGCAAGATGCGCGTACACGCGCTCGTCCGACTCGGCACAATCCGAATGCATGTTCACGCAAATTACCGTAGGACGTGCGCAAGATCGTCGCAAGCATCCGAGTACGATCGCGGAGTCGAGGCCGCCCGAAAGCCGGTGAATGATTCGGTCGTAGCGCGAGGCCCAGCATTCGACGCACGTCTGGACGACCGATGCCAGCGCTCGACGTGCCCCGTCGACGTTTTCGACCGCGGTGCCACGGCAGACTCTCGTAGGGTCCCATATGAAAAATTGGCGCGTGCGGGCGTCCTCGATTGCGAGGCAGTCGCCGGCCAATAACTCTGTTACCTCGTTCAGTCCGCATTCACGTTGCGCCATTTCCGGCGAGAATATGAATCCGGCGAGGAAGCGCCTATTGATGGTGAAGCGCCCGAGGGGCAGGCCAACCAGATCGTCTATGTCGGAAAATATCAGGTCGACCTGTCCGCATCGCGTCGTGAAGCAAGGCACGTGGCCGGAACAGTCTCGAATCACATAGTGATCCCGGCCGGCCCGGCCATTCAGAATGACGATGTACCGTCCCCACAATTCCTCGACGACCCGGCGCCCACGAGAAGCGATCGCCATTTCGGCGAAGCGTTCATCGAGTTGTGGCCTCCACTGCAGGGACCACTGGGCGAGATCGCGGGGAAACAGCGTACCTAGAATGACGCCCGCTCGCTGTGGAAGAGAAAGCGACTCGAATGCTCGACCCGCGAACGGACGATGGAACATTGCTGCACCGTCGCCCGCCGATATCGGGTGCCAGGCGGGCTTGCATCGCGAAAATTCTCGTGCGAGGCGCGTCGCCGTCTTCTGCGCCGACGGGTCAAATGGATTCCAGAGAAAGGCGACGTATCGACACACGACCACAATGTCATTTGACCATTATCGACGTGTATCGGCGAACGCGCTCGATTTGATCGTTGATAACGATCGAGCCGGCTTGTAGCCAGCAGTGTGCCGAAAACGGATCGGCGATTACGCCGAACACCCAACGAGGAAATAGCCGATGTGGGGCCAGAAACTCCAGCAGCGCGAGACTGTCGAACAAGCAGAGATAACGACGCGGATACAGCGGTCGCAGGGATCGGAAGGCGCTGACCAGGGTCGTTGCACGGTCGTAATCGAAGTCCGAGTCCCGGCTCGGCAGTCGCATCCGCCGATGCTCGATGGTACGGAGCGTCAAGAGAAGACGCTTGGTCCGGAGTTTGTAGTCCGCGCTGACCGACGCCCTCAGGAAGCCGAGGGTGAAGCGCAAGGAGTCAGTGTGACGGCGAGAGAACGGCGGAACCACAAGAGCGTTTTCAGGTGCATCGAAGCAGGTGCAAGCGAACGGCTTGCCGTTCTTCGGGTCGTCGGTCAACACGCCCTTCGACACGAGTGAGCGGACGAAATCGCCGATCCGACCCGCCATCGTTTCTTGTGTATTCGTTCGTTCGTTCCCGTGGGACCATCCGTAAAGGCAGGGACCGGCGCGACGAAGGGACTCTTCGGGAACGCCGAGATATTCGTCTCGCTCGGCGTTGAGCACGATCCAGTAGCCTCCGGTCGCGCATACGTACGAGTCTCTCGACAGAAAATACATCGTGACTCTCGGTAAGCTGTTTTACCTTGGGCGGTCGCCGGGCCGGCGATCCTGGGCAACCGCGTTCGCGTGGCGTTCGGATCGCCAAGGCGGGGACGGCGGGAGAAACGGTGCGCGGCCGCCGCGGCCGCCGCGCACCGCAATATGCCTACAGATACTGGTCGGGCCCGAGTGTTGCGTCACTCCCTTCGTAGCCGGAGTAGGCACCTTTCGTCTCTTCGGAAACTCGACCGAGCTCCATCACTGCGTCCATGGTAGGACTCCTCTGTTGGTTGAACGATGAGCTGCTCGCAGCAGCGGACCGACGATGATTGGGCCCGATCGGAGCAGTCAAGGCGCGACGACGCGAGTTCTCGGCAAGATCGCGCTGAAGCCGATCGGGCGGAGCAGGCCTTCGGCCGCAATGCGGCTTCGGATTGGGGAGGGCCGGGGATCCATGCGTCAAGAGATCAAAGAGCTACGCGGCGCCGGGGTGTCGTGTGTTGTACCGCGAAAAGACGCAAAGATAGTGAGAGCTCGGGAGTTGCATGGCGCGGCCATCCTCGCTCGCGTCCCGGCTTGCGCCGACCGTGCGTGCCAGGAGTTGCATTCGCGGGCGCGCAGCCCGCCCGACGCGGTGGCAGGCGTTGCATACGAAGGCGAGCATTGCGCTCGAGCGCAGTGGGGGCGCCGCGAAGAGCCCCGCTTTGTCCACCCTTCTTAGTCCTTCTCCTCGATCGCATCGAGCTGCCGCATCGCCTCGGAATCCTCGATCGCTCCCGACATCCGCGCGGCCGCGAATTCGATGACCACCTTCTCGTTGAACAAATCGGGACGCGCGGCCGAATAGCGGTCGACGGCGCGGTGCAGCGTGGACGGATCGCACCCGAACCAACGGGCGACATCGGCGAGGGTTGCCGTGCCGCCGCACGTGGCTACCCAAGCGACGAGCGCTCGTCCCTCGACGGACTGCGCATGCCGCGGAACTCTCTTAATCTCCGTGGGATCGATCGACAGTCGCGACGCGGCCCAGGAAATGATCGTCGAGGGCGCGGGAGGCGGCGGTTGCCGCGCGGCGCTTCGACGGGCGTCCCTCACGAACATGGAGCTGCCGGCGATCCGCCGGTCGAGGCGCGAGCCGTGCGCGAGCAGGCGCAGGAAGCCCGGCGTGGGAGCTGCAGCCAGAAATCGTGAAAAGCCGAGCCGCGAATGCTGGCCGCGCTGAGCGAGCGCAGCGCGCAGAGTGGAATCGCAGAGCGACGCCGGATCAGGCTCTCCGACGCACGCGCGTACGCTGCTGTGCTCGTAGCCGAGAGGGCTCTTGCACAGTCCGGCGTGGACGGGGCTCCAGAAGATGTGGCGGGCGAAATCGAGAAGGTAGTCGTCCGGGTCGATCATCAGCGCGGCGTAGCGACCGGTGTAGAGAGCTCCCGAGTGCGAGCCCTGTTGACGCAGGAACTGCGAGTACAGGCCGCGCAGCGTATGCATGATGCACTCGAGGGGCGGCTCGCCGATACGCACCAGCAGGAGGGCGGAGTCGGGAAGCCAGCAATAGGCGTGCACGCGGGCGCACCAACGCCTGCAGAGATAGCTCAGGAGGGTCTCGAAGCGGCGCCGATTCAGATCGATGCGATCCAGCTCGTCCCGGCCATGAGGTCGCCCTGGATGAGCCGCGAGTGCCTCGAGATCGCTCCTGAACCGGTTGACGACGAAGTAGGTCGCGTGAGGAGCGTGGAGCCGTCCCGGCCGCGCCATGCCATGGCCTCCGATTCTCCGCGGAGTATGGACATCACGCTAGCGTCTCGCGATCCTCGGCACAATGGACCGTAGTCATCAAAGATCGACCGGCGCGCGATAATCAAATAACGGGTGCCCGGAGCAAATAATCAAAGAGACGGTGCGCGGAGCAGAAGGGCGACGCGACGAAGCTCTCGACATCGGCGAGCCATCGCGAGCTCTTGGCGCGCGGCGGCCGCTACGCGGCCCTGTGGCGCGCTCAGCGCGCGAGTGCCCGGGGCAGCGGCGCGTGCGTAGGCACCGGCCGGTCGCGGCCCGGCTCTACAGCAGAGGCACCAGCAGCAGCGCGACGATGTTGATGATCTTGATGAGCGGGTTGATCGCCGGGCCGGCGGTGTCCTTGTAGGGGTCGCCGACGGTATCGCCGGTCACCGCGGCCTTGTGGGTCTCGGAGCCCTTGCCGCCGAAGTGGCCTTCCTCGATGTACTTCTTGGCGTTGTCCCACGCGCCGCCGCCGGTGCACATGGAGATCGCGACGAACAGGCCGGTGACGATCGTTCCGATGAGCAGGCCGCCCAGCGCGCGGGTGCCCGAGCCCGGACCCATGATCTCGTCGAGCACGACGACCAGGATCACCGGCACCAGGATCGGCAGGAGCGATGGGATGATCATCTGCTTGATCGCGGCGCGCGTCAGCATGTCGACGGCCTTGGAATAGTCGGGCTTGGCCGTCCCCTCCATGATGCCCTTGATGGTGCGGAACTGCCGGCGCACTTCCTCCACCACCGACCCCGCGGCGCGGCCGACTGCCTCCATCGCCATGGCGCCGAAGAGGTACGGCACGAGGCCGCCGATGAACAGGCCGATGATGACGGCCGGGTCGGACAGCGAGAAGGCCGTGAGCTTGCCCGCCGTCTCGAGATTGTGCGTGTAATCGCCGAACAGCACGAGCGCGGCGAGGGCCGCCGAGCCGATCGCATAGCCCTTCGTCACCGCCTTGGTCGTGTTGCCGACGGCGTCGAGCGGGTCGGTGATGTCGCGGATCTCTTTCGGCAGCCCGGCCATCTCCGCGATGCCGCCTGCGTTGTCCGTGATAGGCCCGTAGGCGTCGATCGCCACGATGATACCGGTCATCGACAGCATCGCCGTGGCGGCGATGGCGATGCCGTAGACACCCGAGAGCTTGTAGGTGGCCCAGATGGCGACGCAGACCGCGAGCGCGGGAAGCGCCGTGGACTTCATCGAGACGCCGAGGCCGGCGATGACGTTCGTCGCATGTCCGGTCTGGGACGCGGCCGCGACCCTGCGCACCGGGCCGTACTCGGTCGCCGTGTAGTACTCCGTGATGAAGATCATCGCCGCCGTGAGGCCGAGGCCGATGAGCGCGCAGCCGAAGATCGGGCCGAAGTGGGCCGCCATCAGGCTTCTCGTGATGAAGTAGAACAGAATGGCGGCGATCACCGCCGCGGCGAGGACGCCCTTGTAGAGGGCTGTCATGATCTTGCCGCCGGGAGAGGCCTTGACGAAGAACGTTCCGATGATCGAGGCGATGATCGATGCGGCTCCGAGCGCGAGCGGATAGACGACCGCCGCGGTGCCCGTATCCTGCATCATCAGGCCGCCGAGCAGCATGGTCGCGACGAGCGTGACCGCGTAGGTCTCGAACAGGTCGGCGGCCATGCCGGCGCAGTCGCCCACGTTGTCGCCGACGTTGTCCGCGATGACGCCCGGGTTACGTGGGTCGTCTTCCGGGATGCCGGCTTCGACCTTGCCGACGATATCGGCGCCCACGTCCGCGCCCTTGGTGAAGATTCCGCCGCCGAGGCGCGCGAAGATGGAGATGAGCGAGCCGCCGAAGGCCAGTCCCACGAGCGCATGGAGCGCGCTTTGCTGGCCCAGGTGGGCCTCGATCGCGATGTAATAGCCCGCCACGCCGATGAGACCCAATCCGACCACGAGCATCCCCGTGATGGAGCCGCCGCGGAAGGCGACCTGCAGAGCGGCATTGAGGCCCTTGCTTGCAGCCGCCGCGGTGCGGACGTTGCAGCGAACCGAGACGTTCATGCCGATGTAGCCGGCGGCCCCCGAGAAGATCGCGCCGATCGCGAAGCCGATCGC
>JASHSR010000550.1 GCA_030038645.1 Gammaproteobacteria bacterium | reverse complement strand
TCCAACGACCTCGACCGCATCCGCAAGCTGACGGTCATCGAGCGCTATCACATGGAGCGGTTCGCGGACTTCCTGAAGAAGATGGCCGAGACCAACGACGGCGACGGCAGCATCCTCGACCATTCGCTGTTCCTGTACGGCTCGAACATGTCGAACAGCAACCAGCACGACAACTATCCGTTGCCGGAGATCCTGGTCGGCGGCGCGAGCGGCGCGCACGTCGGCGGCAAGAACGTGACGCTGAAGCCGCACACGCCGCTCGCGAATCTGCACCTGACGATCCTCCAGAAGCTCGGGATCGAGCAGAAGAGTTTCGGCAGCGGCAGCGCGATCAGCACCGGCACCCTCTCCGAGGTCTGAGCTTTATCTCGACGGATGATGCTTCGTACAGGAATGAATAGATGAAGACAACGGATCGCAGGCGCTTCCTGCAGGCGTCCTTGACCGGGATCGCAGGGCTCGCCTCCGTGCCGCTCCTCGGCGAGCTCGAAGGGTGCGCACCGCTTCCTTCCCGGCCTGCTGCGGCCGTGCCGGCCGCTGCGCTGACGAGCGAGAAGCTCACGGACCGGATCGCGGTGATCGGCGGCGCGCCAGGCAATGTGGTCGCGCTGTCATCGAGCGATGGAGTCCTGCTCGTCGACAGCGGCTCGGCGGCGCTGGCCCGTAGCGTTCAAGCGAGCCTCGCCGGCGCCAGGGTCCGCACCCTCATCAACACCCATTACCACGCCGACCAGACCGGCGGGAACGAGCTGTTTGGCGCCAAGGGCGCCACCATCCACTCCCAGGAGATCACCCGCGAGTGGGTCGCGACGGCCTACTACGTGCCGGCGGACGACCGCTGGGTGAAGGCGCTCCCGAAAGTCGCCTGGCCCACCGTGACGTTTCGCGAAAAGGCCGAGATGCAGGCGGGCGCGGAACGCATCGAATGCGGCTATCTGCTCGAGGCGCACACGCGCGGGGACTGCTACGTGTTCTTCCGCGACTCGAACGTACTCGCCGTCGGCTGTGTCTCCTCGCCCTTGCGTGATCCGGCGCTCGACTGGTACGCGGGCGGCTGGATCGGCGGCCGGGCCGATGCGCTCGCCGACCTGGTCAAGCTGGCCAACGACGACACGAAGATCGTGCCGGCGTACGGGCCGGTGCTCACGCGCGCCGAGCTCGCGGCCGAGCGCGACATGATGGCATACCTGTACACCCGGACGACGGAGCTCACCGACCACGGACGCAGCGCGAAGGACATGCTCAACGCGGGCGTCATGAACGAGGTGAGCGAGAAGTTCCACCGCACGTTCAAGGACCCTTACCGGTTCCTCTACGACGTGAGCAAGGGCCTGTGGGCCCACTACACCAATTTCGGAGGCAACATTGTTTAAGTTGACCATCCGCGCCGCGGGGCTGGCCGTGGCAATCGGTGTGATTGCGCTCGGCGCGGCGGCGTCCTCGTACGCTCAATCCGGCCCGCAGTCGCTCGTCGACCTGGTCCGCTCGGGGCAGCGCGAGGCCGTGCTCGCCGCCATCACCTCGCCCGCGGTCGATGTCAATGTGCCGGCTCCGGATGGCTCCACGGCGCTGATGTGGGCGACCTATAACGTCGATCATGAGATGGTGAGCGCGCTGCTGAAGCGAGGCGCGAAAGCCAACGTCATGAACCGCTACGGCGACTCCGCGCTCACCGAGGCGGTCAAGGTCGGCGACCCCGAGCTCGTCCGCATGCTGCTCGATGCGGGCGCCAATCCCGACACGCCCAATCCGGATGGCCAGACCGCGCTCATGCTGGCCTCGAGCATCGGCTCGTTGCCGATCGCGGAGATGCTGATCAAGCGCGGCGCGCACGTGAACGCGGTGGAAACGTTCCGCGGTCAGACCGCGCTCATGTGGGCGGCGGCACAAGACCATCCGGACGTGGTCGATCTGCTGCTCAAGCACGGCGCGAGCGCGGAGATCGACCGGCGCGCGAAATACGACGACTGGCCGCGCGAGATGACCTCCGAGCCGCGCGCCCAGTTCCGCCACGGTGGCGGCCTCACTGCATTGCTCTACGCGACCCGCTCCGGGTGCTACCGCTGCGCCGTCGCCCTCGTCAAGGCGGGCGCGAACGTGAACGAGCCCAACCCCGATGGCGTCACTCCGCTCATCAACGCGATCGACAACCGCGCCTACGACATCGCGATGTTCCTGCTCGACAAGGGCGCGAACCCCGGGGCGTGGGACATGTACGGCCGCACTCCGCTCTATGTCGCGGTGGACATGAACTCCTTCGACCCGAGGTTTGGCCTCTTCCTCGGCGCCTTCGGCTTTGGAAATCGGCCCCCTCCGCCCCCGCGGAACAAAGCGACGGCGATGGACCTCGTCAACCGGCTGCTCGCCCTGGGCGTCGATCCGAATCACCAGTTGACGCGCATGCGGCCGAACGGCAACGGCCGCGGCCGATTCGCGGAATACATGCTGCGCGGAGGAACCGGCCCGCTGATGGTCGCGGCGATGCGCTATGACGTCGTGGCGATCAAGGCGCTCCTCGCGCATGGCGCGGAGGTGGACCTGCCGAACGTGTTCCGGATCACGCCGCTGATGGCCGCCTGCGGCATGAGCGGGTCGGGTCGCGGTTTCCCCACCATCCCCGGGCAAGGTGACATCCAGGCCCGCGCGATCAAGACCATCGATCTGCTGATGAACGCCGGGGCGAACGTCAACGCCCGCGTCACCAACAGCCATACCCACACCGCCAAGCTCGTCGCCTACGTCCGGGGTCGCGATCACGAGGGCCAGACGGCCCTCTTCGCCGCGGCTGAATCGGGGTGGGACCGGGTCGTCAAGGATTTGCTCGCCCGCAGCGCGGACGCGACCGTGCGCGACGACGACGGCAAGACCGCGCTCGACTATGCCCGCAATCCCCCTGCGGCGTTTCCCGGACGGGCGGCGGGACGCCGTGGCAGGTCAGAGGATACCGATCGCGCCGCGACCGTCGCGCTTCTTCAAGCGGCGCTGACGAAGTCGGCAATCCACGCAGAGACGGCGATGGCGCGTTAGCCGAGTGAGCTCGGCTCATGGGCGCCCTTAGGCACGCTCATCACGATCGTTGTGTCCTGCCCGCACTGCCGAGAGTGCCACATAAGGCCCTCTGCCTGAGGTGCGGCAGCGAGTAATTCGGCAGCGACCTCGTGCGTGCGGGGGTACTCCCGCTCCGAGGCAACGGATAGCCGCTGCCACTCATTCCAACGCTCGCGGACCTCACTCAAATTGCGAATATTTGGAGGGCGCAGATCCAAGACCGGAGTGTCCCGCTTCAACTGCACGCGCGCAATTTGGAACTCGCTGTATAGCGCAGCGTCGATCGACACCACGGGATTGCCGCTCGGTGCGACATCTCGCAGCGTGACTTCCCACAGCGCACACTCGGGCGTGGTCCCCGCGTAATACATCTCGCGGGGCGGGTCCGCCTCGATCCCGGAAAAGCGCCCCTTTGTGTGCGCGTTGAAGGAATCCCCGCCGTACTTCGTGGGATGCACGTGCCAGAACTCACGACCTGTTTGGAGCTTCGTGTAGAACTGGCAAATTTCCCCACGTGTAGGACCGGCGCTCACCAGCGCTCGTCACCTTGTGCAAATGTGCTGCGCGCAGCGCGGATGACCGCCGCCGGGTCGTTGCGGAAAACATCTGCAGGGCGCTGGGCCTTCTCGAGTCCCGCGTGAGGTTGGAACAACCAAAAAGCTCTGCGCCAGCCGCTTGGATCTTCCTGATCGTCGGGAAGTACCCTCAGGAGCTCCGCGATCGCAGGGATGAGTTGCCCGCCCTCACTGTCAGCATGGAACTGAAAGATCGGATACAGGTAGCGCCCGGATTCCCATACTCCGAGCAGCTCGCGCGCTCGGCGCAGTCGGCTCGCGCGGTTATTGGCGCCAGGGGCACCCGGGTCCCCACCGAGCCTCTCGTGCACTTCGGCAGCCGTGAGCCATTTCTCC
This sequence comes from Gammaproteobacteria bacterium, assembly GCA_030038645.1. Taxonomy (GTDB): domain Bacteria; phylum Pseudomonadota; class Gammaproteobacteria; order Steroidobacterales; family Steroidobacteraceae; genus JASHUC01. Next base: position 95 of record JASHSR010000550.1, on the reverse strand, counting down.
GTCTGCAACAACTCATCGCGTCGTTTCCGTGCAAAATCCGTAGCGCGCTCGGACGGGTGGCGATCCTTGAGCGAAATGGCCACAGGGCCCGATGA